>JAAZFA010000020.1 GCA_012511995.1 Thermoproteota archaeon
CACGATCCAAGTTGTATCGATTTTTCCATCAGCTGTAGCTGAAACGTCGAATGTATTTAAAGTTCCAGTTGAACCAGTAACAGTTATGGTTACCGCTTGGTTAGGTTCATAACCAGTAGCACGAATTTTTATTGTATCGCCACGATGATAACTATTAGAATCTAGGATGTTTACGTTGAAGAAACTAGATCCCAAGGTAGAATTAAATTTAATCGTATATGATCCAGCTAAGTCAGTATTACCGATGTTTGAGAAGGCATCACTTGGAAAAAGTAAGGTTTTGCTTGCAGTACCTTGAATATTGGGAATCCCTAATTCGACTGACGCTAGATAAGATGCACCGCTAGGAGAGATGACTTCAACTTTGGCGCCATATGTTTTGCCTAATGCGCCACCTGTAACTGCTACATTAATGGACACGCTTTCTCCCTCTTGTATTGCCGTGGAAGCAGCAGTAGCAGAGTAACCAACCTTAATGTTGAACGTACCAGAAGCGTTAACATTAATTGTTACATCTCGCAGAATCAAAGCGTAAGATGCTGCGGGGAGTTCAGGAACTGTAAAATTAGTTTCGACATAATACCCATCGGCTTTTCCTGAAGCAACTAATGTTTTTCCTACAAAAAGCTGGTAGGAACCATTTAACGTGAAAATTGTTCCTAATACATCAATATTGTCTCCTTTTGCGCCGCTTGCATCACTTGGGGTGGTTTGAATAATGCTTACGCCGAAATCGCTGGCCGCAAAGGACCCATGAGGAATTGTAACCAAGGCAAGCAGTAGGGCGAATAAGATGGAAATTGTAATAATTTTGTGGTTCAAACGTCTCTACTCTCCCGAGTTGGATAACCTTACAGCAAGTTCATGTTTAGCATAGTGACCATTTTAAACTTTATCCCAAAAGTGTATGCACTATAGGGATTTTTAAAAGGCAGTGTTTTATATGTCTAAGAGAAAAGCGGGTGGAAGCCTTGGATAAAGTCTCTGATTCTTCACTTTTTACTTCCCTAAAAAAACAGAAGTACCATTTGATTGGCGCACATTCAGCGGTGAAAAGGTGCAAATGGCTCTATGAAGCCATAGTTAACAATCGTCCCTGTTATAAACAGAAATTCTACGGAATACAATCGCATCGATGTATCCAAATGACTCCTTCTCTTTATTATTGTACTCAACAGTGCTTGTTTTGCTGGCGGGCTCAAAGTGGTGACATGGAAACCCAATGGGATGAAATGCGTAACCCCAATAAGGACACGCCAGAACAGATTATTGAGGGGTGCTTGAAGGCACAGGAAAAAATTATTTCAGGTTATAAGGGTAATGAAAAAACTAATTGGAAGAAATTTTTTGAAGCTCAGCAACCAAGTCAAGTTGCAATCAGTTTAACGGGTGAACCCACACTCTATGAGCCTTTAGGAGATTTAATCAAGTCTTTTCACAAAAGGGGTTTAACCACTTTTTTAGTTACTAACGGAACCTTGCCTTCTAAGTTGTCTAGACTAAGTCAAGAGCCTAGTCAACTATATGTTTCTCTTTGTGCGCCAAATGAAGACATTTACAAAAAGGTGTGTAGACCACAGTTTCCTAACGCATGGATAAAATTAAATCAAACATTGGATATGTTACAGAGCTTTAATTGTCCAACAGCAGTACGAATGACTATGGTTAAAAACCATAATTTGGGTTTAATAAACGAGTATGCAAAACTTATAGAAAAATCAAATCCAACATATATTGAGGTTAAGGCCTACATGCATATTGGCTTCTCGAATCTGCGCTTGAGTTTTGGTCATATGCCAATGCATCAGGAGGTTAGGGATTTTGCCAATATATTGGCTGAAAATACTGGATACAAAGTTATTAATGAAGCTCCCGAGAGTCGGGTTATTTTATTAAGTCGACTTGAAAAACCGATTCAGTTGGGTAGAAATACGTAGAGTAATTAACAATTTTCTATACACCATGTATGAGTGAAAGTTACAACAGATAGTTTATAGGGCAGATGAAAGGATTTGGGTGAAAATTTAAATATCATATTTCTGCCGTTAATGCTTTAATTAATGTTTCAAGCGGTAAATAGTCATGGTAAGTGAAGGTAAAGGAAGACTGTTTCGAAGAAAAGACGGCAAATACTTAGTTTATCTGCCAAAAGACTTAGTAGAAGACAGCATGTTTCCATTTAAAGGTTCAGACACCATATTTGTTAAAGTCAGCTTTGAATTAGGCGATAGTAAACTAATGATTGAAAAATGGGTTGGAGCAGAAGAGTAAGCACCCTTTTTTATGAGAAATCAAATAAACAACAAAAACTATCTCTATTATTGGTGCTAATTTGTCTTCCTTAGAAAGTCTAATTTCACAGATAAAAAATGATTTAGTGATTAAGAATAAAATTCGTGAAGAAACCCACGAAGCCATGCGTAGAGCAACAAGTCAATCTAAACAGGCAATATTACGTATTCATCAGAAAAGATTAAGTGACGCAGAAAAAATGATAATGAATGCTAAAGAATTAATTACTAATTTACAAAAACAAGCAAGCAATTACCCCGACATTATCTATGGAGGTATGTTAAGTGCTACACATCAAGAATATGCTGAAGCCAATATATTTTTAATTTTAGTAAAGGAAAGTCGATTCATTACACCCATGGAAATCAATGTACCTCAAGTAGATTTTGTGCTAGGTTTGGCAGACGTAATCGGCGAATATAGGCGTCGTGCTCTTGATAACTTGCGAGAAGGCGACGTAGATAGCGGTATACAGTGCCTAGAGATTATGGATGAAATTTTTATTCAACTCTTAGCACTTGATGAAGCCTACATGTTAGTGCCAGGATTAAGGCATAAATCTGATATTGCCAGGCGAATCATTGAATCTACCCGAGGCGACATTACACTCGAAGTGCGCAGAAAATCGCTCGAGGACTACCTTAAAAAATTTACACTGTCCAATTCAGAAGATAAGACCAAACTTGATTTATCGAAGGACAAAAAATAATTGTCAAAGCCACGGTCAAATTTTTCTATCAAGCGAGCCCGCTGCATCCAACGCTATTTAACCTAATAATTATTCGAAAAGTACAAGTGCACTATAATTATCAAACTAGTACGGGTAAATTTTGCCTACATAGACGACATAGGAATCGCACAGTTCCAGTCCAGATGTTCTCTTGACAGATGCACCTTGCTATGCACACCCAACAGGCGTAGCTTAGCTAGTCATCTAGAAATAACTTTGAAACGGACATTTAGAATTGTAAAAAGCAGGTTAATAGGAAAAGCTACAGAACACGATAGCGAGACTGTTCTGTTTGATAAGGGTAAGTTATCGACCTGATAGCAACTATCAAGCAAAAAGCAAAGTGTCAAACCCATTTACGTCAGTATTGGCAACATGATTTCGCTGGAA
>JAAZFA010000238.1 GCA_012511995.1 Thermoproteota archaeon
CTGGACTGATAAGAGCTAGAAAGGTCTATTTGCACTTAAGAAGTAGTGAAGTCGAAACTAGATGGTTCGAATCAGAATTAGACGGTAAAAAAGTTTTCTTAAACATTCACTAAGTGTATGAAATGACTGAAACCCCAAAACTCAATAAACACTACCTAAAATGCCCACATTGTACCTGCATCTTTTTTTCAAAAGAAGATTTAGATAAACATATGGCAACCTTTGGCAGCGGCAAAGTAGAACATGAATATGCATATAAAAAGACACATAACAGACTTGAACATGGCTATGGCAACGTCGAATAATTTTTATTTTTTTGACGATAGAAAACCTATGCGTTTTTACATTTAGGACAGCTTATATCTAAACAACTCACAGTAATACATACATACTCAAGTGTATAGCAATGACAAAGCTTCGCTTAGCAGTCCTAAATACCCAATCACCTCAACACTACTTTGGCGGAGTAGAACGACGTATACGCGAGGTTACTCTACGTATACAAAACGAAGTAGACAGCACAATCTACAGTGGCACTAAAGCGGGTTTTAAAACCGACGAAACTATTAACGGTGTTAATTACGTCCCATGTAAATCTACTGACCGGCTTTTTCCGTTGGACAACTGGACATACAACAGAAGTGTTGTTAAAAAACAAGAACTCTACAAAGCAGACGTTTTTGAAATACACAACAACAGTGCCTATGGATTTCCCAAGGTACTGGAAAAAAGAGGGAAAAACAAATCATTGATACATGTCGTCCATGGTCCACTCAAAGACGAATATGAACAAGGGTTAAAAAATAAGAACCAATCATTCCATGCAAAAATTGCAAATTTGTTTATGAGATACCAAGCAAGACAAGAAGAGACCATGACTAAGAAGGCTTCATTGATAGTTGCTGTAAGTAAGTATTCAAAAAATAGAATTCTTGAGCACTATGGAGTAGAAGAGCAAAAAATTAGAATCATACCCAACGGTGTTGATGTAGAAAAATTCAAGTCTATAGATACGGCAATGGTAAAACGCCAATTTGGATTTGGTGAAGAGCCGATTGTGCTCTTCGTAGGCAGTTTAATTCCCCGTAAAGGCTTACCATACTTAATTGAAAGCGCAAAAAAAATTGTTAAGCAGCGTGCGAATACCAAATTCCTCATTGTAGGAAATGGACCACTGAGAGAACAGTTAGACGAGTTACTAAGCACTGCTGGACTTCTAGGCAACTTTACTTTTTTGAACAAACTCGATGAGTCTCAGCTTATGGGCATTTACAATGCCGCTGATGTATTCACTTTGCCTTCACTTCAAGAGGGACAGGGTATAGTGTTACTCGAAGCGCAAGCATGTGGCAAACCTGTTGTAGCTTTTGGAGTTGGTGGAGTAACAGAAGCTGTTCGCGATAAGGAAACAGGATACCTATATGAGCTGGGCGATGTTGAAGGTTTTGCCGATGGGATATTAAAGCTTCTAAATGATGAGATGTTGCGTCAAAAGATGGGTGCAGCTGGGCA
>JAAZFA010000239.1 GCA_012511995.1 Thermoproteota archaeon
ACAAATAACTTTCATACAAATGACATGTATTTACAGTGGTTATTTTATCTACGCACTGGGATAAGTATTTATCAGTATCGTTTTGAATACATGCCCCCCCTACTCCCTGAATTCATTCCATTTGGTTTTTTCTATGAATAACTTCATAGAAAAAAACGTTGAATATTTAAATATCAATCATAACCGCCAACAATTGGCGGTTTTTTGTTGCTTATGAAAAAACCAGTAAAAATCCTCATTGTTTGGTTAATTTTTAGTGCGCTAGCACTAATTATTGGTCAGTTTTTAGGTGTTTACATGTTTAATCTAATAGATAAAACCGTACACGCACCATACAGTTTAACCACTTTATACCAGCTCTATACCCTATCAGATGGTCAAATTTTAGATAACAAAAAATACCTAATTGCGGTGTTATTTAGTTTGTTGCCTTTCATTAGCATTACAGTAGTGCTGTTAATAATGGGATTTTCAAAACCAAAGCGTGAACTGCACGGTTCAGCAAAATTCGCCACAGCAATTGATATAAGAAAAGCTAATTTATTAGAAAACAAATACAAAGAACCCGATATTTTGATTGGCCAATATAAAGGAAAATACTTAAGGTGGGGTGGCAAAGAGTTTTGCTCTCTTGCAGCACCGACTCGATCTGGTAAGGGTGTGGGCATCGTTATCCCAAACTGCCTACATTATCGAGACTCGCTAATTGTTTTTGACCCAAAATTAGAAAACTTTAGGATTACCGCAGGTTATCGAAAAGCGTGTGGTCAAGAAGTTTTTCTTTTTAATCCCTCTTCTCGAGAGTTTAGAAGTCACCGATGGAATCCATTGCATTACGTATCACGTAACCCAAACGATACGCACTCTGATTTATCAGAGATTGCAAGCATTCTATTTGCATCAACTGGTGATGGCAATGATAAATTCTTTGCAGGCATGGCACAACAGCTCTTTATCGGTCTTGGCCTTTATCTTATTGAAAAGGAAGACGAGCTTAATATCACGCCAACCATTGTGGAAATTTTGAGATTAGCTCAACCTGAAGATCAAGAGCTTAAAAAATGGATCGATGACGTAGTGTTAGATCCAACGTTAAGTAAAAACTGTAAAAGTGGCTTACTTAGTTATGCACGAAACTCACCAAATACGGCATCTAGTATTTTATCTAGTTTAATTGAACCGTTAAGTATTTTTAACGATCCAGTGGTTGGTGATGTCACAAGCGGCAATGATTTTGATTTGCGTGACATACGTAAAAAACGCATGACTATTTATGTGGGGATTCAGATGGGTGATATGGGTCGTTTTGACAGATTAAACAATTTGTTCTTCTCTCAACTCATCTATCAGAATATTCGTGAATTACCCGAAGACAATCCTGAATTAAAGTATCAATGCTTACTGCTAATGGATGAATTTACATCCCTTGGAAAAATGGAAGTATTGGAAAAAGGGGTTGCGTATGTCGCAGGTTATAACATTCGTATTTTGTTAATTTTCCAGAATATGGCGCAGTTAAACGCTGCGTATACAGAAAACGGGGCACGTTCACTCTCGACTAACATTGCTTGTCAGATTATGTACACCCCTGCTGATATTCAAGATGCAAAAGAATACTCTGAAACCATCGGTTATGAAACATATAAGTCTCGTTCAACATCTAAAAATGCAGGACAAAGTGGTATTGGACGCTCTACAAGTGACCAACAACGAGCTGTGTTATTACCTCAAGAGTTATTAGAATTCCCTGCTAGTGAATGCATCATCAAGTTAAGAGGAACTCGCACTATCCGAGCCGATAAAATTATTTACTACACTGATAAGAACTTTACGGAGCGCTTGAAGTATGACCCACCAATTATCCCACTAACACCAAAAGGAGTTGAAGAACATAAAAAACAATCTCAAGATGAGGAAGAAAACACCATCAAAAAGAATGACGAAATCGAAGAGTATAAAGCCTCATTTAAAGAGTTAAGCCAAGCGTTATACGGTAATAACGACTCTGCTGCTTACAGAATGGCAGTAGGTCAAGTCATTGATAATGCGATTAGACACATGGATGTGGATCTATTAGAACTTGCTCATTCAATTTTTAGAGGTGAAAACCTAGAGCATTTAAATATTTAAATACAAAAAAGATAACCAAAAGCCCTGATTTTTTATATCAGGGCTTTTTTTATGGGGGAACGAAATGACACCTGTAGAAGAGATCGAAGCCGCTTTACGTCATATAGATAGTCATGACCGTGAGCAATGGGTAAGAATGGGTGCAGCCATCAAAAC
>JAAZFA010000240.1 GCA_012511995.1 Thermoproteota archaeon
AAAAAGAGAATTAATGCTTTAGCTGCTTCTTAATGGCCTCTTCAGCTGCAACAACTGTATCGTGGAGCTTATCACATTTAATGCCACCACCCTGAGCAAAGTTTGGTTTTCCACCGCCTCCACCGCCAAAAATTGGGGCAACCTCCTTTACAATTAATCCCGCGTTTACACCTTTCTTAGTAGCCGCTTGCCCTGCCATAACCATTAACCTGCAAGTTTTTCCGTCGGAACCATAATAGAGCGTGACAGTTGAGTCCTTAAGTTTTATGACTTCAGAAGCAGTCTGTACCATACGGTTGACGTCGATAACTTCACCAAAATTCCGCTTTATTACAGTAATGCCTTCAACTTCTAAGACTTGCGCAGAATCAACAGAAGTAGGTATGATGCTTTCTTTCGCTGCTAGTTCTTTGATTAAACGTCGCTTCTCAAGCTGTAGCTCTTTATAATCCTTAACAATTTTGTCCGCGGTTTTATCGAGTTTATCTATCGGTGCATTGAGGACTTCAGAAATCGTTGCAAGTAATGTTTCTTGTTCTTGAACTGCCTTAAGCGCCTTCAAACCAACTACATAACCAAGGCGTTCAACACCATCTTGTACACGTTCGGTGTAAACGATTTTAACAAAACCTACTTCACTCGTGCTACCTAAATGTGTACCTGCACATGCTTCAACGTCCCAATCACCGGTTTTTACGACACGGATGTCTTTCCCTGGAACTGCACCTCCTTGGTAGAGCCGAAAGCCATAACGGGCTTCAGCTTCATTACGGGGCAACCACCCAGTTTCTATTTTCATGTTTGCTTCGATTGCTTGGTTTGCTAATGTTTCAATTTGGATAATTTCGTCTCGACTCAATCTACGGTAATGCGAAATGTCTAACCTTGAGGTTTCAAGGCCTTTCTGCGTTCCTGATTGCCAAACGTGTTCGCCTAAAACGCGTCGTGCTGCACCATTAATTAAGTGTGTTACAGTATGAGCTTTCATGAGGTAATACCGCCTATCCCAGTCCAAGCTGCCATGTATAGTGCTCCCTTCTTTGAACTCTGCTGGCTCTTTCAATTTATGCACGATTGCTTTTCCAATTTTTTGCACGTCGATAACTTCGTATTTCTTATCGTTTGCAGTAATCCAGCCTAAATCACAGGGTTGCCCGCCACCTTCAGGATAGAAATATGTTCCATCTAAAACAACGTAGATATTATTGATAATCTTTAGAATTTGTGCATCAAAATCTTTCCGATAAGCATCTTTGTAATACAATGTTTTAGTTTCTGGTAGCTTTTCTGCTTGTTCTTCAAGACTTTTCTCCACTTTAGCTTCCTCTTCCTCAACTGGTTTAGAAGCAACCATGTGCCTGCTCGCTACCAATGTATAAAAATTCTCAGGAACATCAACGTCTACACCTTCAGCTTCAGCTGCCTGCTTTACTATTTCAGGAGGTAACCCATGCGAATCATAGAGTTCAGCTAGGATATCCTGAGAAAACCGAGTTTTACCTTTGGACTGGAGGTCAAATGCAATACGTTTAACCATAGCTTCGCCACGTTGCAGAGTATCTCGAAATTTCTCTTCTTCAACTTTTAACATTTCAATTACTTCACTCTGCATTTCTTTAATATGCGGAAAATCTTTTGCCCAGTAGTCTGCCTGCATTTCTACAATGTCATAAAGGTTATTTGGATTCATATTGAGTGCACGCATTAAACGGTATACCCGACGGTAAAGCAACCTAGCAAGGTAACCTTCTTGAATGTTAGATGGCACAACTCCCTCCGAAAGCATGAAGCTTAAAGTCTTACTATGATCGAGTACTGCCCAAGCGTTTTCTATAGGCACAAGAACTTTTTCAAGTGTCTCGATACTTATGCCTGTTAATTCAGAGACGCGTTTTCTTGCCACCATTCGGTTGGCACGCTTGTCTACACTGACTAACCCAGAATACTTTGCAACTTGAAACAGAAAATCGTTATCTATATTTGTAATTCCTGCCATAGACATGACTTTATCAAGCAAGTTGCCGTAGATAGCTTGAAACAAGCTTGGTGTTCCTTGACTGATCCATGTAAACCGTTCAAGTCCATATCCAGTGTCTACTGTGCGAATTGGTAACTCTACAAACTCCTCACCGATAATCTTGTATTGCATGAAAACAAGCGTGCCGACTTCGATGCCACGAACAATACATTCAACATCTGGACCCGCATTCCCGCCACCAGCCCAAACACCCTCCTTATAGATGACTTCGTCAGAAGGTATGCCTAACACTTCGGTTGCAAAACGCTGGTGATAACGTACGGTTTCATCTTTCCAGTAAACTTCTTTGTCCGGATAGTTAAAAGCATGGGCGCCGCCCATCTCAAAAATGGTTAAGTGTCTACCGAAAGTAGGACCTGTATTTGAAATGTCAGTTAGCCTGATGGATGGTTGTGAAATGACTAGCGGATTTGCTGGTGGAGGGGCGATACCTTCTGTCACGTAGGGTTGAAAATCAATTATGCTTGCATGAGTGAGGTAAATGTCTTTTCTCCAGCGTGCAACAACAGGATATGGTTTTATTCGGGTATGTCCGTTTTTTTCAAAAAATGACAAGAATGCTTCCCGCATTTCAGCAAGTGTAAATTTCTTTTTGGTTGCTGGATTATCTAGGAAAGTGTAGCAGCCGCACTCATCGCTGCCGGATTCACCGCAGGTTTCCTGTTTCGCGTTTTGAGTCCAGAACCATTCGCCGCACCTTAGACAATGTTTGCGTATAAAGCCTTCTTCTTTGAAGAATGGCAGTTGATAAGCTTCTGCTGGAAACGTCTTTTCAACCATTCATGGTGCCTTCTTTAGGATTAAATTAAGTTATTGTGAAAAGGGTTTATTGTTTTCACGAATTTAAAGCATTATCTGTGCATGAGCAAAATCTACAGTGCAATTAGTCTTTTCTGAAAGAAAAATTCTGCACTTTAGTGATCTCTAATTTGGACATACATAATTCCAATTATCAATTAAACGCGTCGTAAAATTCTTCTTCTCTTGTCCATAACGCCTAATCGGTTTAGTTAAATGCCTCTGAGACCTCGGCGAGGTAACATATAACCCTAACTTAATCGATCGTGGCGTTGTTGTTCCTTTCTTTTTAAGATTGGAAAATTTTTCTTTACATTTCTCACAACGAAATCCTTGTGTTTTTCCCATAGACTTTAACCTTTTCCCACAGTTGGGACATACAGGATTTTCAAGGCGTATTATTTGAGTTAACTTCGATATACCGATTTTTTCTAAGTTGATTGTTAAAGGTTTGATATCTGTGGCTTTATGAGTTGCTCCAAAAACTTGCACTTCGTCGCCTACTTTTAACTCTTTGGCGATTTTGCGCAAGTTTCCTGTTGGTTCATAGGCGGCGCAGTCAACCTCCCTTGATTCATCTTTCACAGAGAAGATGATATGTCTAAGTGGGACAACTCGTGGATTTTGTGATACTGTTGCATTTACAATGACTGAACAGTACGGTTCAATTTTACTTAACGGTTTGATATGTTTTAGGTGAGCGTCTGTGCCTTGGTTACTGCGGAAGATGACCCAACGCTCTACGGGCTCTATTGTCTTAACAAGATGAAAAGCTTCTTTGACGACCTCGGGGGTTTCTCCTCTGATACCCAAAAGAATTGGATCAGGACCGCGAGGTGTAATGATTATTCTTTTCGTATCTACATCAACGTTGTTAAATGTGTAGGGATATGTCTTTTTGTCCATTTCAAAGATTGAAGTTTCGTCAACTTGACGCTTTGTACCATTATTTTCGGGTTTCCTGTAAGCAATTAATTCGTATGTGTGATCACAGTTGAGTGTTTCACCGATTGCTGCTGTTGCACCGATAATACCTCGACAACTATTTTGACCTAAGGCTTCACCGCCGTATTTTTGAACTACTACCATAGCTTCTTTGAGGTTTACGATTGTTGTTTGCGCTTTTTTAGAGAAAGCAGTTAGTTCAGGGGGTATATTCGCCATTTTTAAGAAAACTATACCGGGGTCTGTGCCCTTCTCTTTAGCCATCGAATGTTTATCCCATAACTTAATTGCTGTATCTTTAATTTCTTCCTCAAACTTTATATTGTAGGTGAATCTTAAGCAAAGCGCGCCGTTGCCCCGCGTTTTCCACGGCACATTGGGGTTTAGCCGTATCAATCCTGGATAGTCAAGGTAGTTTACGTTGAATTTTTTTAATTCTTCTATCAAAACAGCGGTAAGATATGTGGTGCAACCTCCCTTAGTAGAGTCAGTATCATCTAAGCCGATATGCATAGTTTGCGAGGTATTCAAAGGAATAGCGCTCCAATTGGCTACGTATATGATACATGAAGGGTAAAAAAAATTTTGTTAAGATCTAAAGGTTCTATGCATATATTGGCATAGGTTCACGGTCGATTAAACCGTGGCCACTTTCCTTAGGGCTGGAAAAAACCGTTGGCACTTTATCTGATACAATCATAGTTAATTTGGAGTTGATCTGGCCTATTTCGTTTAGTTGATTTGTTATAATATTTTTGAGTTCTTCCATACTGTTAGTCGAGATATTGGCGATAATGTCGTAGACACCCCATAGACTGTAGGCTTCTTCTACTCCATCCAGTTGCTTGAGGGCTTTTAAAACTTGGTTTTCTGCTCCGATTTCAGTATTTAGAAGAATATAAGCTGTGGGCATATTTTTTCTCCTTTCACAATTTGATGGGCGGTTGGTCAAGGTTTCGATGCTCTTGCTTGTTAAAGGGGAACAAAAAAAGTTTTGAGTCATAACCGAACCCCTGAGTCCAACCATAAAAAATTATGTGCATCTTCTGGTCACTTCCTCTTTAATTCGAATAACTTTGAATTCGAATCTTTTTTCAACTGTTTCACCAATGTTAGATGCACAAAGTCATTAATCGATTGAAATAAAATTTAAAATTATGTGACTGTATCAGCACAGTCACAATCGTTATCTTGCATGCTGTTTATTCTGAGGTTAAGAGTTTTCCATAGTGTTTTGCGTGCGCTTTCGAGTTCTTGTCCGTTTGAGAACTCTTCTCTGCATCATGGAAACTTATATTTACGTTCTAGTTTGCATACTTATCAACTATTGGAGAAAATTTATCATTTAGAATTTGTGTCTGTTACTAATTTGGTCACAGAATGATTGGAAAAGAAGGGGGGTTATTGTTTGTCTTCTACGACAATCATGGTGAGTGTTGAGCGTACTTTATCCAGTCGCCTGATGCGCCAGGTAACTATTTCTTTGAGTTTATCCATGGTATCAGCTTTAACTCTTGCTACGATGTCATAGACACCGTACACGGCGGATGCTTCTTCAACGCCTTCAACTTTTTTCAGTTCCTTTAAAACGTCTGATTCAGAGCCTATTTCGGTATTTATTAGCACAAACGCTGTAGGCATATCTATCCTCAGATTACTCATTATGTATGGTTTGCTTAAAATGTTTCCTATGAACAAGCAAGTAAACATTTGCGCATAAGTAGCAGCAACTATTCAGTTGGTTGAGTTTCTATTTTTTGAACTTTTCGGATATTTTTTCCGATTATCCTTGCACCAGCCAATTGTAATGCACCATATGATACAATCAGTCGGAACCACAAGTTAACTGCTCTAGTTAATAGGGCAACCGAAACTGCGACCTCTGGATTGATACTTAGTGCCTCCAATGTGAGAGCCATAACTAATTCTGGAAAACCTAATGCTATACCAATAGTTTGCAAGACCCCAGTTAAGGTAAAAACGATAAAGATAGCATCGACCCGCAATGGTTGACCTAATGCAGCGAACACTATGAAAAATACTGTGACTTCAAAAAAAAAGCTTATTAGAGAAAAAATCAAAGGTACAACCAATGCCTTAGGTTTAGTTTTTAATTGCTTTATTCCAAAATGAAAATTATCGAGTAATGTTCCAGCTTTAGAGAGAAAACTTTCAGGGTTCCAGCTTTTTCGCAAAAACTTTATTATTTTAATTGCTAATCCGAGAAGAGTATTAGTAGCTGAAGGTTTTAGGCTAACATAGTAAACGATTGCCAAAGATAGAATCGCTAAGAATAGTACGAGAGTTATGGCAAATGCTGACAAAAATGGTAGTTGATAGCTAAATAACACTAGCCCTAAACCTATACTTAACATAACCACTGTTAGGGTCATGTTGAAGATTTTTTGAAAAACTACAGATGCACCAACTTTTCCCGTATCTGATTTTGTGTCTCTGGTTAGCATGTATGTTTTAGAGACTTCCGCCGACCAACCTAGTTGGGGTATTGTTGCTTCGAAGAATAAGCCTACCCATGTATAGAGAAAAGCTTTACGTTTAGAAATTTTGACTTTGAGGCTGTTTAGCAACCGGTACCATACCAGTGAAGAAAATACAGTGTTTATGAAGTAAACTATGAACGCAGTTGAGTAGATTAGTAGATTTGTTTGGGATAGAATCTGAGCTATTTGCGCTGGATTTACATATAGAAATATGTATAATAGAAATGCTACTAAACCCACCGCTAGTATAATTAGCATTGTTTTTGATTGATAAGGTCTTTTTATGGTGGGTTCCATATTTGGTGAGCCTTGCCTAAAGTTTGATGCTTAATGATTTAAGGCTTAGTCAAATTTTCAGACAGTTCTGCGTCGTTATTTGAGTTTTTTGCGGTTACGGGTTAGGGTAGCAATGATCAATCCTATAAATAATAAACCAATAATGACTATTACTAACAAGGTAAAATCAAAAATCTGCACGGATGTTGTTTGCCACATATTAGTAACTGAAACAACAGTATGAATTTCGTATTCGTTGGTCCTTGATTTTCCTTCTACACTGATTCCAGTTTTTTGATCCCAAACATACGTATTATTACCAATAGTTGAAGATAGAATAACTCTTTCTGCGCCTGCATACGATTGTTTGTTTTGACTGGTGATCGTTATGTTTCCCAAGTTTTCGTCTATAAAGTTGTCACCGACTGTAAGATTAGATGGAATTATGAAATTGTCGATTAAATGGCCGGTTTCTAAATTGAGAGTATAATTGTTTTTTTGTATTAATCCATCATCGAATTCTGATGTTATGCTGACTGTTACGTTTGGATGTTGTACAGATAAAATGTCCATTCGTGCCCAGACTACATTATGTTCATAGATAGGTGTGCCTGTATAGGTGACGTTGTATTCAATGTATTGACCACTTTGTACGCCGATAGATAAGCTCGTAGCGGTGGCAGTGGAATTTGAGGTGACAACCAAGAATAGGAAAAATGCTAAATAAACAGTTTTTTTCCTCATAATTGTTTTATTAGTTTATTGGAATAAAAATGTTAAAAGAAAATGTCTATTAAGCGTTAACGCAGTAACTATTCTTCCATCATAATTAATGTTAACGTTGATCGAACGCGATCTAGGGTTCGTATTTTTCTGGTTACCAAATCCTTTAGCTTCTCCATTGTGTCGGATCGTACTTTGCTAATAATGTCATAGACGCCATAAGAATAGTAAGCTTCGTCTACACCTTCAACTTTCTTTAATTGGCTAACAACTTCTTCTTCTGCGCCTGATTCAACGTTAACTAATACAAAGGCTTGTGGCATTTAAGTCGCTCCACATAATGCTAATACATTGTGATTAATAGTTTTTATGCAAGCAGTAAGCGATTAACTGGCAATTCGTTTGATAAAATAAAAATGTTGGATTCCATTATTTTTAGAGTACTACGAAACAAATGACTAGTTTTTGCAGAGAAACAGGGTATAAGCTAAATAAAGCGATAACCTGATGTTTTTTGGCGTGAGGTTGCAGCTTTAACTGGCATGTACTATTTTGGTTACTTGTAATCTTTAGTTTAGGCAACAAACACAGATAAGCCCCGTTCTGAACTTAATAGTTTCAATCATTGTTATAATGAAATAGTCTCTCGGACTGTACCCTGATTTCGCTTATTTACACATTTTAAACTATCTAAAAAGCCACTTTCCAAGCCACCCATAGCATCAGCTAAATTTATAGAACCCTTATAAACATGTTTGATGCTCCCAAGTTTGGGATCCTTAATAATCAGTTAATAATTAGAGTTAATAGTATAACCAAAAATTAGCTACATAAAAACAAAACCATCCTTGCCGTTATCAAGCAAGTTACGATGGAAAGTTCCTTTCTTGGAGGATTTCTTAGCGTTAATATTCTGTGTTAAGCAAAACCACGCTCATTATCAGTGTGTTAAGCTTAGATAAGATTAAGCAAGAAATCGCTACAAAAAAGCGTGGAACTTAAAACGTAACATTGATAAAAAACGATAAATCCGTAACTAGCATACATCCTTTTGGTTTGCTTTTGCCTGTTTAAAAAACAAGGCAGCCCAAAATCAATTGACGAAAAAACACCCAACCAGCGTAAAAAGCCACGACGCAAACGACTTGTAATGCTACCTATGGACTTATAGAAGAAACAAGGGATAAGAATTAAAGCCTTATATAAATTTAAATCCTTATACAAATAGATTATTTTCTAAAAGAACCCGAAAAATCAAGCAATTATAATTTGTAAACCACGGTTTTTTAAGGACCCAACACATTAACCCAACCTAAACAGTGAGTACTCATGCCATATGACGTAGAAGAACTAGAAAAATTTCGATTATCCGGAAAAATCTTACGTGAAACAAAAGAAGAAATGGCAAACTATGTAAAAGAAAACATGCTAATCATCGACGTTTGTGAAAAAGCAGAAGCCCTCATACGAGCCAAAGGGGGCAAACCGGCCTTCCCAGTCAACGTATCCATAAACGAAGTAACCGCACATTATACGTCCCCCCCAGGCGACACGTCTTCTATACCAACAGGAGCAACAGTAAAAGTAGACATCGGAGCCCAAATCGACGGATATGTCACCGACACAGCATTCACCGCTGCGTTCAGCCCCGAGGGACGAATAATGACAGCCACAGCAGAATTAGCGCTTAAAACAGTAATCGACAATATCCACGGCGGCATGCAACTAGGTGATATTGGCGCCTTAGTTGAAAAAACGGTAAAGAATCGTGGTTACAAACCGATTAGCAACCTAACAGGCCATAGCGTGGGAAGATACCTAATCCATGCAGGCACCTCAATTCCAAGCGTCGCCGGTTTTAACCCAAGCAAAATAGAGACAGGCAAAGTCTATGCAGTGGAACCATTCGTAACATCCCCCGAAGCAATCGGTCGCGTAGATGATAGCCCACAAAAAAATATTTTTCGATATCTAAAAGCAAAATCATTAAAAACCGACGCAGCAAAAAAATTAGCCAAACACATAGAAAAAAACTTTCACACCCTACCATTCACAGAAAGATGGATAACCGAAGTATTACCAAAAGAAAAATACAAAACCGCATTCCAAGAACTGTTAAAAACCAAATCGATTATGGCTTACCCAGTTTTTGTTGAAGCAAGCAAAAAACCTGTAGCCCAAGCCGAGCACACACTATTAATAAAAGAAAACGGATGCGAAGTTTTAACCTAGCCGCTTACACGGCATAGGTTTTTTCTTTCTCTTTAACTTCTTTATAGATACCAGTTATCATCTGTTTACCGCCGCATTTACCGCACGCAATATCTAAGTCTTTAAATACGAAATCCCCACGTTGGAATTCCCGCAAAGTTTTATTTGCACAATCTTTGTTTTGACACTCAATGACAGCCATCACTTTTGGAATGTCAAGTTTCACTTCAGCAGCTTGCCTCCTTGTTTGGAAAAGCAGGAATAAACAAATAAGCATAGCTATGAAGCCTAAGCCTGCAAATAAGCCCGCTGTTATAATGTCGCCTATCAGGTAAGTTTCTACCGCTACAAACAGCGACACTATTGAGAGTGCAAACACTACCAAAACAATGAGTGTTAGGTAAGTACTGATTTTGTTGCTTTGAGCTGATTTTGTCTGTTGCTGAACCATACGAATTAACCTCATTATTGCCCAACTCCTATGCTGTTACCGACACCAACGATCAGCACTGTATCGCCTTCTTTAGTGCGTTCCTTGACAACATCACGAACACGTTCGATAACTTTGTCGGCTGCATCATGGATTTCCTTGCGCATAGGTGAAACAGCATCGCCGATGTCTTCCTTAACGATAACCGCATACAACGGCAACTTATACTTGGTAACTTTCTCTTCAATCTTGAAAGCATCTACACCTGGACCGCCAATTGCTGCACCGATACCTTCAGCAACTTCGCCAACCTTTTCACCTTCAAGTTTGAGACCTGCATCGATCATTATAACCATAGCAAGTTTACCCTGCTGCTCTTCAATCACCGTTTCTATTGCTTGGCCAGGTTTACCAACATTTCCACCTGGGCCTTCAGCTTTTAAAAGTAATGCAGTTCGCCCCTCGAAGGGAACAGATGAAACTACACAGTCTTTAGGAACTTTACGGACTTCAAAGCCATGCATCAGTCTAGATACAACTAACGGACCGACACTGTCTCCAATTGGTTGACCGTATGCAAAAGCTTTTAACGCACTTCCATAGGCTTCTGCTTCTTTCATAACCATGGGTAATATCATTTGTAGTTGCATGATTACATAGAGGCTTAAAGTTTTCTTGCCTTGAATGTAGAAGTGGCGGACAACTTTGTAGATATAGTTAAGTGCCATAGCAGCCTCAAGTGTATTTTCCAAGTTGTTAATTTGTACTTCGTTGTCAGCTACTGCTGGTGCCATGAATTTAACTTCTTCTTTTAACCGTTCATCTCTAATATCTAAGATATGATCAAGTTTGTTAACTATACCTGCTGGGTCCATACTTTGAGGACTAATTGTAAAGTGGTCTAGATAACGGTCAACACGCGCTGTCGGATCAGAGGTAGGTTTACCGATCTCATTAAGCACATCAATAGCTCGCTTTCTACCTTCATCCTTAATATGTCTAAGTTTATGTAACGAATTTTCGACTTCTCGCACCAAGATGTACATTTGGATACGTTGACCATAGAAGATGAAAACTATGAAGAAACCGTAAAATACTAAGCCTATGATTTGTGTTACGCTGTCTGATCCAGTAATGAAGCTCATGTATGCACCACTTCTCCAAAAACTATTGATTGTCATTTATAAGTATATGCTAGATTAGAGGAATATTTATGATAAAAGATAGGCTGCCAGCTTTCCCAAGTTCACGTGGCCTAAGACCACACTACAGTTGGGAACGGAACACGGTTTAACTTCTGAGTTCGGAATGGGATCAGGTGGAACCCGCGCCCTTTGACCGGCAAACGTATCTTTACACTCAAACTTTTACTTATATACCTTCTGCTTTACACAAAGTCTGCCAGATATCTTAAACAAAGGTACATTATGCCAGCCTATACATAACTAACAAACAACACCTAAGCAACATCATCCGCTAATAAACGCCAAATCGTTTTTTCCGCCACCAAATTGTTCTTTATACATTTTGGCAAGCGTTTTATACACAGCAACACTGAACAAAACCAAATAGAAGATATGTGCCAATGCCAAAATCGGAGCAGTAAAAAGCAACGAATTAGTAAAAGGATAACCAATAGTACTTGGCAATAACACAGTAGCGATGGGGATAACTAGTACCAAACTAAGTTTATTAGGTCTAAAAAACACTTTCCAGTCACTAGTGCGGTACAGAATCGTCGTTGCCACTGCAAAGAGGCCTATTTCAAGCATTATATTAAAAGGGTCAAAAATTTGAATATAGACAGACCCTAATTCATAAAGTCCAAACTCAGCAGATGATAAAGGCCAAAACAATTGGAGTTGCCCACCGATGATGAAATCCGCGATCAAAAAATGAGAAATTAACGCTAAAAAGTATGGAATTACCTGACGCCCATAATAAACAAACAAAGGTACAAAAACTATCAATGCCACGATAATTGAGTGAGTCGGACCGCGATGGATTTCAGCGCCAGTTAACAAATCGTAAATAATATCGATATCTGGCAGTATCGATAGAACTAGTAGTATTGGGATGTTGAGTTTTGTATTTAACGCCTTCGATGAAGCCTTCCCTAACAGGTAGGCAATAGCCATGTGCCCTACAGCAAACAAGATACATTATCTTCCTGAACTCAAAAAAACAGGTTAATCTAAATTTAAAGATTTAGGGTAAAGCCTATGTGACCAATAGTCACAACCAACAATGGGTTGACAGAAAAACCAATGGACACAAAAAGCTAAAACAGAAAAAAGCCAATCAGATTTATACCATACCAACAACGCGCATCAAAACAGTAACCAAAAAACCCAGCCCACACCCAACAGCAATCAACCGCAACAAACACTTATCCAAAACAATATGCGAAGCATAATCTGGCGAAGCATAAAGCAACTCAGAGGTTATAAGCAGAATAATAGACACAACAGCAAGCCACAAACTAATATCAGAAATCGATAACGGAAAAATCATAAAATCACCCTAAACAAAGCTAAAGGTTACATTAACACTGTTTTCTGGCAACAACTCCTGCTCCTTAACCACCACTGTCTTACCCGAAGACTTTGCTAAAGCAGAAGCAACTGCACTTACAACAGGACAACCCAACATATTGACGCTTTTAAATTTACTCCTAGCAACGTAGAAACTATCATAAATAATACCAACCGCTTTAAAGTTAGCACCATTTGACTCCAACGACATGTCAGCTTTTCTAGCTAAATTAAGATACTCGGTTAAACTCTTAGGCAATATCTCACAAAGTTCAGCCGTTGTAACCTTACTTAAATCGAGATTCAACTGTTTTTCAACCTGAGATAAAATCCCACTACCTGGAGAAGAGATAAAAAAACCACGAGTCTGAGACGAAATAAATTTGCCAGAAGCCAACTCATCAATCGATGGCGGAACATCAAAACTACTGGAAATGTAGACAGCTGGTTCTCTCAAGTTCGTCAAGTAATTCGGCAAAGCTACATCGCCAGGATAGGCAGGAATGTAGAAACCCTGTGCCCCATAGTTCAAGTCAGTTATCATTCTATCAATAGTAGAATAAGCAGATCGGGCTGTACTATCAAGAAGCTCACTTTCAACGAATTTATTCCTACGTGTCAACGCTAAAACAGCACCCCAAAAAGTTAAACCTAACCCGATGAAAGCTGCAACCTGCATTTCTAAAAACATCGACAAAGCAAGAAGAAGAATACCTAAAACTAAAAAAACACCTGCTAACTGCAAGGCAACATTGCTTTTTCTACTAGTAGAGGACAAAAAGATTTCTCCATAAAAATAGGCTAAAAACCATTAATATTCTAGATAAATAAAAAAGTGATCTATAAGGTTTCCTCACCTAACGTTAATACATTATTTGCATTAGACCCCTTTCTACACAACCTACCCATATACCTCAAAGGCAAACTCAAAACCTTTGAAACAATCCCTAAACCAGAAAACATAACCTGAAAATTCTCAATATCCATACGATTAACAGCCCCTATCAAAGGAGCAATAGACAAATAAACAAGAACAAAAACAAGGAAACCAGTTCCCAACAGTACCCACCAAGGTAAACTTAGCAAGCTAATCAACAAATATGCTGCCACAGCAGCTATAATAGAGGTCAAAGCGATTTTTCCCGATACCACAAAGTCTGCCTTAACACGATAATTTTTCCAACTCCAAATTAAACCCCAAATCATCCCAGGCATACTTGCAATAAGAGAACCAATTATACCACCAATTACTGCATACGAGGGACCACCAACATCATAGAAATAAACAACCATAAAATATGCAAACGGTAAACCCAACGCTAAAGACAGAAAACTTTGCTTCATAATTTGACCGGTTTTTCCAATACCCGACTGAAACGTTCCAAGACTAATATTCCCAACTAACACAAACAAATAAACTAGAGCAGACAATGATAGAAATAATGGGGCATAAGGGAATTTAGGCTCAGCATTAACTACAAAAAACGTCTGAAATATGCCATCTTTTGGGAATAAAGTGTTCACTAGTGGCACCGATAACGCCATTAACATAAAAGCAGCGGGTACAAGCAACAAAGCGGTATACTTAACCGAAGAAGCAAAAACAGTTTTAGTTAAATCTGATTCAGTCTCAGGATTTAACTTCGAAAAAACCGGAAACAAAGCTGTAGCTACAGGTGTAGAAACAAACGTTAACAACACCGCAAAATTGACAGCTGAAAAATAATTGCCCATCATCCAAGTACCAGCATAAATCGCCATCGTGAAAGAAATAACTTGGGGCAAAACACCAACCACAATAGTTGATACGGTGAGTGGTAAACCAAACCGCAGCATAGGTCTTAGAGTAGTCTTTATGTCACATTTACCGTTTCTACACTTATGAAGTGGCCTAAATAATACATAATAAACGAGAACTAAACTTATGATGCCCCCCGTTAGAATAGAAAGCATGGCAGCACTAACTGCACCCAACAAACCAAAACCTAGAACAATCAATAAGGGACCAAGCAAAGTTTTTACTATAGCTTGCAGAACCTGTACAAAACTATTAAGTTTCATACGTTCAAAACCAATAAAAATACCACTTGCTGCCGAAGCGATAGCTCCTGCAAATATAGATAAAGACATTATTGCTATATAGATAGAAAGTTCAGGAGCATTTTCTGGACTAATAATTAATGCCAAAGGATAAGCAGCTACAAAAGCTATAACAGAAAGAACAATACCACTAATTAATTCAAAAACCACTCCAGACTTCATAACATCATGGATTTGTTCTTTTGTGCCAGATACTCGCAGGTTTGCAACCTCTTTAGTTAAAGCAGAGTTAATTCCCCAGTCTCTAAAGTAACTAATTATTGCAGCTGGAATCATAGCCATTCCATAAAGACCTACTTCGTCAACCGAAAGTAACCCTTGAATAACCAGCGTACCTATTGCCATTATTACGGTTGACCCGACCACACCTATAAGTAAATGAAAACTACCAGTAGCCGAAGATTTTCCCATCTCTAAAGCTCTACTCATCAAGCCACCTGAAACGTTGAAGTCTATAGACTGAGACTGTTTTTATAGGCTTTTGAAATAACCTCCAAATCACGCAAACCATCTAACCCAGAAGGAAAAGGATCGAAATCATTTTGCAAACAGTCGACAAAGTATTGCAATTCACGATAATGAGGCATATTAAAACTAGATATCCCCTTGGTTAACATCTGAACCAACGCATGCAAAGTTGGAGGAGGCATATGCTCTACTGTAGCATGGCGAACACTCCCCAGTAGGTCTAGCCGAAGCAAATACTCCTGAGAATACCAACCTACATCTATAGTGGCCAACGTACCTGAAGAAAATCTTGCAAGACATACCGCCGAATCCTCAAAATCCATATTATAACGATAACCAAAGCGTCCCTTAATGTCAACAACTTCGCCAAACAACATACGCATGAGATTAATAATATGGCAACCCAAATCAACCAAAACACCACCACCAGTTAACTCAATATTAAACCACCAGTCCGGAACAGGCGAAGGCGAATGCCCATCAGCACGATGCACAAAAGGTCCAGAACAAACATAAGTAGCATGAGCACTCTCGACATCACCTAACAATCCATTCGCCACGTCATCTTTTAGCTTAAGAAAATGCTGATTAAACCTCATGGGATAACCTATCATCAACTTAACAGAATACCGCTCTGCCGAAGCAATCACTTCTTTAGCTTCATCAACAGTAACCGCGATTGGCTTCTCCAAAAAAATATGCTTCCCAACTTCCGCAGCTTCACGAGCACATCTTAGATGCAAATGAGTAGGCAACGCTATCAAAACAGCATCTACATCTGAACTCCTAAGAAGCTCTGAATAGTTGACATACAAATTTTTTATACCAAACCCTTTTGCCCTATCAAGAGCAGATTTTGACGAATCTGCCACAGCAGTCACTTCAACGTTTGGAAGCATCAATGCATGCTTCAAATGCAATTGACCTATCCCACCAACGCCAATCAAACCTAACCTAATAGTTTTCATACCGAAAACCTCATTCTAACCCAAGCCGTCTACCCATACCAACCTTAACCAAAACACGCTTCACGCGACCCTTAGACTTCATTATAAAAGTAATCCTTGGATAAAGCGCTCTATAAAATTCGATCTCACCACCCTTAGCCACATAAGTTCGCGTACCAATACCCTCACGTTCAGCTAATGCAATATAAGAAATTTTATCAGGGTTTAATCCGGCAATTCTCGCAGCTACAACATCTAGAGCAACAGGATCTTTACTAGCCATTACTAACCCTATCTTGCGAGGTTGAACTCCAGCAGCAACGTTACAATCAATTAAAGTTAAATCAAAAGGCATCGCTTTGTTTAGTGCCACGATGACATTGCCAAGGTCATTATGATACTTGAATTTTTTTTGATAAGGGTTGCATCCAAAAATGTTTTTAAGTGCACAAGTAAGTTTGATTGGGTCAACTGTATATTTTATATGAGCTACATTGATCTTTAGATCAGCATCAGCTATCGTTTTTGGCAACAAAAAATTGTAGTTACGACCATTACACGAGACATCTATACCATTGCTAGAATCTTCTGAAAGGTTAACTAGTCGCACGTTTTTTTCTTTTGCAAGTTTCTCATAACCCAACATTCGAAACGCATATTTGCACCGCATTGCTGAGGCATCAGATTCTATAATAGCGATATCTATATCGGGGCCGATACGTTGTCTAAGCACGTCAATAAGGGATGATATAAAAAAGGGATCGGTAGTTTGACCTGTTGTGCAGTCCCAGTAATAACATAAATTCGGTTTAATCACAACCCGTCGAACACCAGTGCCAAATGAATAATCGATAAGATTTATCGACTGTACAATTGCATCCTGTAAAGGGTTATTGGTGTTCTGCGGTATTGTTACAAGACTTACAAAACTCATTTTTAGAGACTTCCAAAGAAAAAACCATTAACAAAATAATGAATTAAAAACAGGTTAAATATAGCTAAATGAGAGGAAAATCTACTATTTAAACACTTAAAAGAAAAGTTAATGAAATATACTAAGTGTTTTCGAAACAATCGAGTATGATATGAAAAGAATTTTCTGCAAAATCCCGTGGGGTGCAAAAATAATATGTGAAAGATATAGAAGCAGTTCTGCACTAAAAAAATCCGTACGCATCGCTTTTAAAAAGCACGCCTTCGCTGTATCTTCATCCCCGAGATCTCTATAAGCCTCTCCAATCCTAAGAAACAGATTACCCCGTTGGCGCCTAGATAAATATTTACCGTATTGAACTAGGAAATAGCGCCTAATAAGTATGCGATCTAACAACCAACCGTTACGGTCGCGACAAATCGTGTTTTTTCCGTGAATACGATATTTTGCTAAAGACTCAGGAACAAAAAGGAAATCATGCAAATACCCCATATCAACCATGAATTGGTAATCACTTAAGTACCTCAAGGTAGCGTTAAAACGTAAATCCTGACAAAAATCACGTTTAAAAATCAAACTTTGTCCAAAAATATAGTTTTCATGGATTAATTCACGATATATTCTACCATTTACAGGTTTATTGCTACGTTGATTTAATTCAGAAAAATTTTTCCCAACTTCATTCCCTTCGGCATCAATGATATCACCTTCAGACCAAACAAGCATATCTTCGTTCTTTCGCAGAACCTCAAGTTGCAGCTCCAACTTTTTTGGAACCCAAAGATCATCTGAACCGATAAAAGAAATAAACCTACCCTTCGCAACATCCAAAGCATGGTTTACAGTTTTAGCAATACCCATGTTTTCCTTATGAAAAAAAGCATGCACCCGATTATCCTTAGCTTGATAGTCAAGTATAATTTGTTTTGAGCCATCTGTTGAGCAATCGTCAACTATTATTAATTCCAAATCAGAGAATGACTGCTTAAGAACACTTTCTATCGCTTCTGAGATATATCGTTCATGATTAAACGAAGCCATCAGTACACTGACTAAAACCATAGTTCACCTACCCAGAGAAGTTTAGTCGCTGAAAAACTTGGATGAAAACAAAAAGAACCGTTTACATTGACTTTCCAAGACTTGCCAAAAAAGCCTTCACCATTGGTTAAAGCAAGGATTAAAAAAAGAAAAGAATTAGCACAAAATCTCCCCGTCAAAATAGTTTTGGTGTAGAAATGCTTAGCTAACTCTTTTTGTTTAAGCCCAGAATAGGCAGACCCAATCTTATAGTAGATATCCACCGCCGCTTGATTAGAAATAATCGTTTTTGTAGGCTTCTATGAGACTCTTACGTAACAGGATACAATCTTTAAACCACAAATTTAGGTTTTTATGTTATATTCTCGCCATGAATTCTATACTTCGTCAAAGGATCAGAAATGAAAAGAAAATCATGCTTTTTGGATAATTCTATAAAAAAATTGATGATCATAACATATTACAGGTTTTCACTAAAAGCAAATTCCATATCGAACTTTGTCTTTAACAATATACTTTGACCTAAATAAAATCCGCAATCAACAATTCTTGAAAAATATGCCCACTTCACCTCGATAGAGAATACAAAAACTCAGTCGTTACCTGACCAGTTAAGATTCTGCTACTATCGACAATTTGACCTTCAGACCAGAATATTTTATCCTCATTGCTTTCCATGACAGATAGCTGTTTCTCTAATTTATTGGGCAACCAAGCATCGTCTGAACCAATAAAGATCAGATATTTGCTAGTATCGTTTTTTAAAGCGTCATTTGCGCTACGAGTTATACCACAATTTTTTGTATGAAAAAACGGACGTACCCTTGAATCTTTGGCTTGACAAGCCTCAATTATTTGTCTAGAACGGTCTGTTGAGTTATCATCGACTATAATTAGTTCCAAATCAGGGAATGTCTATTGCAGTACGATAGCAATGGTTTCGGAAATGTATTTTTCATGATTATAAGATAACATAGAAACTGTTACTAAAACCAAAATTTTTCCACCGAAAAAAAGGTAGCTTAAGGGATTGAATATTTGTTTAGAACTTAGATAACCATCTGGTAAAAATCATACATAACTGCACTTGCGCCAAAATTTTCTTTGCGTTTAATCAAACCTAAATTCAATACTTGACCAAACTTTTCAGTAGATATGCCAAAATCAAAGTATCGTTTGCCCTTATAGTAATCGTTGATTAAGTAATCTTCTATAATATCTTGCGCACCAAGATTCCAACCTTCCACCGAGTTCGAGGCGTACTGCATGTGAGCAACATTTCGGCTTTCATACACAATAACACCAGCAAGCATCACACTGTCTTTGAAAGAGCCAAAAAGTTTAATGTTGTTGGGGAAACGTTCAGCTAAAAGCGTGATTTCTTCGGCAGTATGCACTGGTTTTACTCCATGGCGCTTAACCAAGTTTTCCTCTTCAATTTTCATGAATGCATTAAAATCAAGACTCTGCTGCACCTGTAAATTATTCCGTTTAGCTTTTCTAATGTTATCTCTTCTATTGCCAGCAAACTTTGTTTTATTAGAAAGAGATATACAGGACGATACATTTCGAGCTATCAATTTAGCATTATTTATGAATAACGCATAGAGATCCTCTTGGGCAGGAACCGTATGATAGATGCAGGGAACTGGTTTATAGGTCAACTCACTTATTCCTTGATTACGGCAGTATCTAAGGAGCGCCTCGAATACGCCTAGCATAAGCGCAGTCTTCATCGAGTTATTTGAAATAACTCCTCCAAAAGTTAATCCTCCGTGACTTTGCAGGGTCATATTTGCCAAGTTAGCGGGTAATACTGCGACTAACCGGTTATTATTGAAAAATAGCAAGGAGTTATCTTTAAATCGGTTTTTATGGTATTCCATGTAATTTCTGTAGAATAAAAACACTCCATTTTTTGATTGCGATATAAAATTGTCCCATTCTTTCCTGTAACCAGAGGAATAAACTACAACTTCAATGGCGGCAGCCCTATCGTTAGCTACCATAATTTCTACACCTATTAAACGGATTAAATCATAAACACGCAATCTACAACTATCTTGAACATAGATACATCCCGTCAATTGTTAAGATGCGATTATACTGCTTCTTTTCCTTCAAAGAAAATATCTGTTTGTTTATTTTGTAGTTGCTTTGCAGGGTTACCAACATAGATTCGACCTTCTGAAACATTATTGATCACTACAGCACCAGCACCGATGATACAGTTTTTTTCAATCTTTACTTTGTCGATAATGCAACTATTTACTCCTAAAAAACAGTTTTCACCAATTTCACAAAAACCTGAAATTGCAACGTGTGAGGCAATAAAACAGTTATCACCAACTATAGTGCGATGCCCCACTGAACTACCGCTCCAAATCGTTACGTTATCCCCAATTGCTACGCCTCTTTGCAGGGTTACATTCTCTAAGATAAAGCAATTCTTACCGATTGTAACGTTTGTTCCTACGTATGCTTTTGGGCTGATATAGGAACAGAACGTGTAACCCTTTTTTTTAACTATATCAAAGAGTTTACAACGTAACCTGTTAAGGTTTGTATAGGATAC
>JAAZFA010000241.1 GCA_012511995.1 Thermoproteota archaeon
ATCCGTGATCTCGTTAAAATCCACAATACAGGAAAAATTGAAGTGCAAGCCCTGAGGGGCTTAAACCTTGACATAGGCGCAGGGGAGCTTGTCTCTATCATCGGACCGTCAGGTAGCGGTAAATCCACTCTACTAAACATCATTGGTGGACTAGACAAAGCTACGGCAGGTATTGTGCAAGTTGGTGAAAAAACTGTAACCTCCCTTTCTGTGCGTCAACTCGTCGACTACAGACGCAGAATGGTAGGACATATTTTCCAAAACTTAAACCTTATTCCAACCCTTACCGCACAGGAAAACATCGAGTTTAGTATGGTTGCCTCTGGAGTAAAGCATGGTAAACGTAAACAGCGTGTAAATAACCTTTTAGAAACAGTTGGTTTAAGTGATCGAGCTCATCACAAACCAGAAGAACTTAGTGGTGGTGAACAGCAACGCATCGCTATAGCTAGTGCCTTAGCTAACGACGCTCCAGTATTACTCGCGGATGAACCCACGGGTGAACTTGATACTGCAAATGCAAGAACCATCGCTGAATACCTTGTAAAAGTAAACCGTGATCTAGGAAAAACCATCGTAATGGTCACTCATGACCCCTCAGTCGCTAGGGTATCCAGTCGCATTCTGCGTATAGAAGACGGCATAATCAAAACAGCATTAGCGCCCTCAGAAGTTATTGTGCAGGAAAAAGCGCATTCTTATGTTGACCAACTTAAAGCTCGAATTACCGAAATTAACTCGCAACTACTGCAAATAGATAGTGACTTTAGAACCGAAAAAATTGACGGTGATGAATACGTATCTAAACGCCAGACACTCAAACATGTTAGAGACAGTCTCAAAGAGGAATGTTCCAGAATGGGCGTCATTCCACCATAATTAAAATTTATCTTTCAATCGAGACTTTACTATCGCCTGCTTCCTTCTCAAGAATTATCACATGATCCCCTTTAGCAGCAAAGTCCTCACTATGCGTTACTGCGATGATTTGTTCTATAGCTTTGAACTTACTTATCGCTTCAGCCAAACGCTCTATGCTACCGTCTTCACTGCCCAAGTTTTCCGTAGGCTCATCAAGCATTAACATACTCAAACCATGTCCTGTGCGGGATTGCATAATCAATTGTCCCAACCCAAGCCGATAAGCAAAAGCTAACAATGTTCGTTCTCCACCTGAGAGATTGGTTACTTCCCGTTCAACCCCTGCTTCACTCTTGATGTAGGGCGTGTAGGTTTCGTCGATTACGATGTTTAACATGGGTACTCCTCCGCCAACTAAGCTGTCGAGGACTTGTTGGACGAAGTTACGTAGGACTTTCACGAATTCACTACGTAGTTTAGGTTGAATGCTGCGATATGCATCGCGAATTACAGCAAGAAGTTCAATTGTTCGACGGATTTTCTCCATGCGATCAAGTTTTTCCTGGGCCACATTAATACGGTCTTTGGTATCATCTAGACGGCGAGATAGGTCTTTCTTACGGTTCTCTTTGGTGCACAAATCCGATTCTACAGTATAGTACTGCCTGAGTGCTTGCTCTTTGCGGTCTTTAGCTGTCTGTAATTCTGATAGGTCGAATTTACCTATTTCAAATACTAACGCATCACGGTCTCTAAACT
Organism: Thermoproteota archaeon; assembly: GCA_012511995.1. GTDB lineage: Archaea > Thermoproteota > Bathyarchaeia > Bathyarchaeales > Bathycorpusculaceae > Bathycorpusculum. The sequence goes on from JAAZFA010000241.1 coordinate 1,621, forward strand.
GTTCAGCTGCAAGATTTTG
>JAAZFA010000242.1 GCA_012511995.1 Thermoproteota archaeon
ACAAACATTGTTGAGTCGTTCCTTTCTAACAGTAAAACAAGAGAACTTATCGAAAACGACTTAACCCGTTTATCGCTGCTCGCAATAGACATAGCTGACCCAGAAATCCGAAGCTTACAAGAAACCCATGATCAAATTTCAAAATCATTAATCAAAGCAGGTATACCAAGAGAACGTTGGCGCCTAATTGCTGAGTCAGTAAAATTCCCGACTGCAGAGGCCATGTTTGACTTTATCAACCAAAAATATGGTGAATATGTAATAGGCGAGGGTTCAAAGCTTGATAATTATAGCCCTTGGTTACAGTCCACGATGGCGGTTCCACCGATGGCTGGCGGCGCAGGACGCAGACGTGCACTTGCTAAAGCAATTTACGCTCTTAATTACTACCAGTTGGGCATCATTCGAAACAGCATCAATTCTTTCAAGGAGCAGGCACTTTCATCCATAGTCACACCTACAATCGTCTTAGTTTACGGGCTGGGCGGAGGTACTGGAAGTGGCATATTCTTCGATTTCACACGTCACTTGCGAAAAGTGTTAGGTTCAGGTGTTCCAATCATTGCCTTTGTAATCACGCCATGTGGAGGAGATGACCCGCCAGCAAAAGGCTGTTCAGCATTCGTAGCAATGAATGAACTTTCTTTGCTTCTTAACAAAGAGTACAACGAATTCATCTGTAAAGTATACGGCGATGTATACCGTAACCCACTCAACGCGTTAGTATATTTGCCACTCTTGCCAGCGTTCTCCAAAGTAGGTAATATCGTTAGTGCAAGAAGAGAAATGGACCAAATGGTCGTTGATTTACTCTATGTGTTGATGGATTTTGACTTAGCAGATCTTTTAGGAGGCATCGGTACTGAAGTCGGTTTAACCGCCAATTCTGCCCATACTTTGGGTATGATTAAGGTAATGTATCCAGTCGAGAATTATCTTGCCGCTTTCAAGCTGAATTTTGAGGGTATGCAACTACTTCAGGAGTCAAGAAAGGAAAAAATAGATATTCTATCAGAAATAAGAAACGTCCTTAAAGTCGATAGTGACATCACAAGGGATCTCTTCAAAAACTACTTAATTAAGACGGGTATCTACAACGAGGAACAGTTTGAGGACAAATTAAAAACAATCATCAACAGCAACCCACGCTTAGAAGACGACGTTACTTTGCATGTAAAAGGTATAGAGATTCAGGTTAAAAGTTGGCTTGAGGAGATAATGCGTTTCCTCTCAACTATCAAGTTGATGAGTAAGGTTGGGCCGATCGAAGAATCCATCATTAATCTGTCGCTAAAGAAGGATGGTTCAAGAAAACTGGATAATCTTGAAATCCTACTTACAAGCCTCACCAAGAATCATTTGGAGTTTTCAAAACGTCGAGAAACCATTATCGAACGCCTCAATCAGTTAATCCCAAGCTCACAAGTTTTCACACTAAGGCAAAAGAAGGTTCTTGAAGACTTGGTAAACATCTCTGAACTTGCTGAGCAAGCTCTAACTATACTCAAGTTCTATGATGAAACACGTTACCTCACAGAAGCACTGATTCGCTACTACGAAGTTCTACCAGACTGCCAAGGGGAACTTGAGGAATTACAAGATATCAAATCCGAATTAAGCACTATTTATCTTGTTATACAATTGATGTTGCGCACGCCAGTTGATGAATCAAAGATGATCGATGAACACCTAGCATACATCAACGAAATTCTCTCTAAGCGTATGCATAAAAGAGGTACTTTTGACAATGAAGTAATGCGTATATTGGAAATAAAGAAACGAAAAGAATTCGACAAGAGTAAAATGGAGCGCCAAGTACGGAAATTTTTTAGTTCTAAACGTTATGCACGTGAGCAACTTTTAGCACTTGACAGAGATTTACGTAGGATTGCAGAGGAAGAAGCAATCGCAATTGAGAATTTGGACAAGGTTGATGCAATCATAAGACTTTATGAAAAACTCGCTAAACGATTCGAGTTAACATCAGAATATCGTAAACGATTAAACAAGATCGTGGATGTAAGCCGTGAATATAGCGCTAAAATGATGGAGATAGTAGCGCCTAAACGTTATTTTGAACGATCTGCTGATTTAACTGAGACCGAACAGCTTAAAATTGTCTTTAAAATTTTAACCGAACAAGAAGAGTCTCTTACTCGAGATATTATCTATAAAGATATCTTAGACATAGCACACTTTAAAGACTATATAAAAAGTATTATTCGTAGCTTCAAAACGCCAAGTGTAATTGGGTACAAACCAACATACAAGACCGATTACATATGGGTAACTGTTACTACACCGCCCAAGATGTGGACTGAGGATATGTCGCAAGAAATTTATACAGCGTTGGCCGGTTATGTGACAAGCGAAGTTTCAAGAACTATAACGGTACGCGTTGTAGAGTCAAGGGATGCATGGATAACTAGAGTCTTAGTTGTTGGCGGACGCGGAAAGCACGAAGACATGGAAGCCTTTGATGAAATGCAATTCTTATACAGCAAATCTAACGATTTCGAGCGTTACCTTTCGCGTTCATTTCTTCTCGAACATGGTGTTCATGCAACAAACATTATCAAAACTATCAACCACGAGGACGATCATATACCAACATTAGTTAAGACAGATAAAGACAGAGACAATGAGTCTTTCACATAAACGCTTATTTCTACTTTTGATATTTTGATATAGTTGTCACACAACTTTTGGAGACAATGAGTCTTTCACATAAACGCTTATTTCTACCCTTAATTTTTTTAGGGTTTTTTGTTTAGATTTTTTTAATGGCAATTCAAATAATGCTTTCACTATAAACTTTCTTCCGCGTTTTTGTCGACTGTGATGTCGTCGCATTAACTGGTGCTGTATGTATTGCTGGTTGTCCGTCAATAATTTTCGGTAGCAGCCATTTTTCAGTCATCAAACCGTTCTTAACAGCTTTATGTTTGAGATCACTTACTATAAAGTCTAACTCTGCAAACAGTTTAGCTGTGTCATATCCGCCGAATAAAAGTATGGCGTCTATACGGTCATTCATATCCTCAGTGTATATGGGTTCAGAGATATGGATAGATTGCGGGGCGGTTTTTGCTCTAAACCAATTAGTAATTGCCAATTCAAGTTTTGTTCTTGGAATAGCTTCTTTGAGTTTAGCTGGCATACGTAAGAGGACGTAGAGAAGCGAAGAACTAGATAAATCGAAGTTTGAAAGCGGCTTAAG
>JAAZFA010000243.1 GCA_012511995.1 Thermoproteota archaeon
AGGAGAATAGTTCTGGTGCATTTTGAGTAAGCTGTGCATAGACCATGTCAGTAGTTGGTCCACTTCCTGATAGTATAAAATAGTATGCGATAAGGTTGATGAGCGACAATATACTTAGAAAACCCACGTTTTCCCAGAAACCCAAACCTGAACCGTACGCTTCAGCATCGCGTCGTTGCAGACTGCCTCGTTTAACGACAAAATACGCAACAATATAGGCTAGTCCTACTTCGAAAAAAACTGTTTGTAACCCATAATATAACCCGAGCACAACTGGACCAGCAGCAGATACGGAAGCGACCGTTGGCAGCTGAACTGCATATTTAATTGCAATTGCAACTGCATAGGCTATTAGAGAGTAAAGCCAGATGTTAATGTGGAAGCGTCTTTTCTTGTACCAATAAACCATTAGCGCTGTAGATATGACAATTACGATTGCCGGTTGGAGGATAAAGATTGGGTTAATGTTTTCCATAAGTAAGCTTAAAAACTGTTTGACTTAAAAGATTTGGGTTGCTCAGCTAATGCTAACGGCTAACGGTTTTGATGACCATGCAGTTATTCATGTATGCCGTTAACAACATCTCCAGAAAAAAGCAAACTTGTTATTACCGCTAAGTTAGGCGACCCAGCTTCATGTCACCTATAAATCAGTAATTAAAAATATAATTTCCTTGTTTTCCGAAACCTTAAATTCTCTTTACTAAGATTGTGTATGTTAGCAGAGGCGAAGAGGATGAATGAAAACGATCAACCTCGATGCATGTACTGCAGAAACTTTATCGACAACTGCATATGCGTATGTCCTTACTGTGGAGAATCCGCAAAGTGCATTTGTGTCATTGGTATCGATAAAGCCACTGGTGGCGGATAGCCAAACTAATATAGAATTTTCGAAGTGAAGAAAATGGTAGTTGAAAGTACAAACTGGATGGCCGGTGGGCCGCAAGGAAGCGGTGTAGATACAGCTTCCACAATATTCGGGAGATCCTGTGGTTATGGTGGACTCTACGTTTTTGGCAGAAGAGAATATCACTCTAACATTAAAACCATGCATAGTTACTTCCATCAGCGAGTTTCAAAAGAGCCTACACTTGCAAATATTAACAGCGTAGATCTGCTAGCTGCGTTTGATGCTGAAACTATAGTTCGTCATGTCGGCGAGATCGTGAGTGAGGGTGGTTTAATCGTTGACTCTCGTGACCTGAACGTTAATGTACTAAAAGATATTGCCACGTTTAGCGAAGAATATAAAGTTGAAATTCAAGAATTTCAAAAGGTAAATGGAATAGGCGATACCATTAATGACTTTCTCAACTATGCAAAGTCAAAACAGATCCAAGTTTACTCTGTACCTTACAAGGATTTACTTGTGCAAATTGGCAAAGAACTCAACATAGAAAAGCTCAGTTTACTAACAAAAATGATCAACGTCTTAACCATCGGCGTATCTTTTGCTCTCCTAAAATACGACCGGAAACTAGTTGAAGATGCAATAAAAGCGACCTTCCACGAAAAAATCGCTGCCATGAATCTTGTATCAGTCAGAACAGCTTACGATTATGCAGAAGATAACTTTAACGTGAATACATTCAAGCACAAACTAGAAAAAATACCTATTACTGAGCCGCGAATATTTTTAACTGGAAATCAAGCTGTTGCAATGGGTAAAGTACTCGGTGGATGCAGAGTCCAAACCTACTATCCAATCACACCAGCTGCAGATGAAAGCGAATATATCGAGTCACATGAAATCCTTAAAACCCGAAGTGATAGCCAGGAATCCATAATAGTACTCCAAACAGAAGACGAAATCGCGGCGATCAACTCAGCATCTGGAGCATGCTTGGCAGGTGCACGGGCAGCAACCAGCACTTCTGGTCCCGGCTTTTCTTTAATGGCAGAAGGATTAGGCTGGGCTGGTAACAACGAAGTCCCTGTAGTAGTTACCCTCTATCAGAGGGGTGGACCCTCAACAGGGCAACCTACACGTCACAGCCAGCAGGATTTGAGGTTTGCCATGCATGCTGCCCACGGAGAATTCGCAAGGATAATCCTTGCTTCCGGCGACATCAAGGAGTGCTTCTACGATGCGGCAGAAATTTTCAATTTAGCGGAGAAATATCAGATGCCCGCTATTCACCTGCTCGATAAGGGCATAGCAAATTCCTCACAGACTTATCCAGTGTTTGACTACAGTAAAGTCAAAATCGACCGTGGCGTTATCGTTGGCGAAAAAAACCTTGAGGGTAAAACCTACAAGCGTTTCCAGTACACTGAAACGGGTGTTTCTCCTAGGGCATTTCTTGGCACTAAAAATGCTGTTCAATGGTACAGTGGCGATGAACATAATGAAATGGGTAACATAAACGAAGAACCTCTTAACCGTAAAAAAATGATGGAAAAGCGTATTGGCAAACTATCGTTAGTGGACAAAGAGGTGCCGCTGGAATTCAAAGTTAACTTTTTTGGTGATAAAAATTCTGAGAATATCGTGGTTAGTTGGGGTTCACCCAAGGGTGCAATAATTGAAGCGTTAAACCAACTAAAAGACGAAGGTTATAGTTTAGGGTACCTTCAGGTGCGGATGCTACTTCCTTTTCCCTCTATATATGTTAAGAAACAAATAAATGGAAAAAAACGTGTAATCGACATCGAAGACAACTACCAAGCACAACTTGGTGGAGTAATTACCGAGCAAACTCAAATCAAACCCACACACTATATTCTCAAGTATACGGGGCGCCCTATGATGACAACCGAAGTATACCAAGCGATAAAAGCAATTCTTACCGACCAGGCAAAACAGAAACAGGTGCTCATGTTAGGTTCATAGGTTCTTTTAACCTAAAAAGCATTTAAAATCAGACTTTGCCGCGTAAAATGGGTGAACAGCAGACATAAATAACGTGAATAGTAACAATATATAGTTAAAACTCTTCTGTAAAATAATAGGTGTTCATGTTTGTCACGTAAACCTTCGGAATATAAATCGGGTGTGTATGTGGATTGGTGCCCAGGTTGCGGAGATCACGGTATAGTTTCAGCTTTACAGATGGCATTGGCAGAACTTGCTCTCGAACCCCATAACGTTGTAGTAGTGTCAGGTGTAGGGAACGCGGCTAAACTGCCTCACTTTGTGAAAGTTAATGGTGTCCATACTCTCCATGGCAGGCTTTTACCGTTTGCAATGGGTGTCAAGATGGCTAATCCAAGTTTAGAAGTCATAGGTGTGGGTGGCGACGGTGATGGATTGGGCATCGGTGCAGGACACTTCGTGAATGCAGGGCGCCGAAACATAGACATGACTTACTTGTTACATAACAATGGTGTATATGGTTTAACTAAAGGTCAAGCATCGCCCACGCTACAGTTGGGGGTTAAGACGAAGGCTTTGATTAAACCAAATATTAATGAGGGGATCATTGCTGTTTCATTAGCCATAACATCTGGCTTTACGTTTGTTGCGCGGTCATACGCTTTTGACTTAATTCACTTAAAAGATATCATAAAACAAGCAATTACACACAAAGGTTTAGCTTTGGTTGAGATCCTTCAGCCTTGTCCTCCTTATAATGATATAAACACTAAAGATTGGTATGCAGGAGTTGACAGGGTTGACCCTCAAACAGGTAAACCTCAACCAAGACTCTATAAGCTTCAAGATACTGGTTTTGATCCGGTTGTTCATGACGAATCAGAGCTCTTCAAGAAAAAAGTCGCTGGTCTAGAGAAAGCGCAAGAATGGGGCGACCATATTCCAATAGGTGTCTTTTTCCAAAACACGTTGGAGCCAACCTTTGAAGAACGGTTTACAAAGCGAATACCATCTTACCTTCTAAATCCGCCGGGTATGCAGAAATTAAAAGATGAAAATAACTTTTCTATCATTGATTTAAGCATCTTCTTCGATGATTTAAAAATAAGTTAGCGCTTTTTGATGTGTAACCTTCTTTTTAATTGTTTATTCTGGTTCCTCGTCGATGTAGCATTCTTCTGTGAAGCTAGGTGTGCAGACACAGTAGAAAACTAAATCCTCCTTTCCTATGTTGGCTATTTTTTGGGAAGTTTCAGCTGGAATGACTACGACGTCGCCGACGCCTACCTCTGTTGGTTCTAAACCATCAACATATACTTTGCCTTTACCTGCTGTAATAATGTAGATTTCTTGTATACTTTTTATTAAGTGATGTGCTTTGGTGGTGACGCCTGGTTTAACTGTGGCGCGTGCTATCGATACTGTAGGGTCACTGTGATTTTCAGCTATATAGCATCTCTCAGAAGACAAGTATTCACGGGGTGTTTGGGCTCTCACGATTTTTGGCTGCATTTTCATCACTTTTACTATTTTTGTTTTAAGCACTGTTTTTGGGATTGTTTAGCATGATGTGAGTTTTTGATTATAATGCTTGCGTAAGCCTTAACCAGAGTGCGTATTTAGATAAATAGCGCTTGTTTGCTGATCAAACCTTTTTTCATCCCTTTTGTGTATTGCCGTTTTTGTGTATTTTTATGGACTTAGAATTCGGTTTTCAACTTCTATTGATTTCTTGGTGTAAAAACGACTTAAATAGGCGCTAAACATAGTGTGTTGAATAAGCTTATGACACTATGGATATAATGTGGCGTGAGGTATGTATACAACATGAGATGTCCATACTGCAACTCGGAAGAATCAAAAACTCTTGAAACAAGAGACTCGCCAGAAAACACTACACGACGACGAAAAGAGTGTATTAAATGTGGCAAGCGCTACACCACATACGAATACCTCGAAACAATTGAACTCATGGTGCGCAAAAAAGATGGGCAACTTCAGAGGTTCGACGTTAATAAAGTCATTCGAGGTCTACAAAAAGCCTGTGAAAAGCGACCCGTCACTATGAACCAGATAAACGAGTTAGCAGAACTAGTACGGCAAGACTTAATGCTCAAGGGCACACAGGAAATCGCATCAAGGGATATCGGCGACTCCATAATGGCACGCCTTAAAAAAGTTGACCGTATCGCTTACATCAGATTCGCTTCAGTTTACAAGCAGTTTGAGGAACCTGAAGATTTCAGGCGGTATCTTTCGGAAGTGAAAAAACAATGAAGTTTGTACTAAAACGTGATAGTAAATTAGAACCCTTCGACCAAGAACGCATTACACAAGCCATTTGGAAAGCTGCAAAAGCCGTTGGTGGCAAAGATAAAGAACAGGCTAAAAACATTAGTAACCAAGTAACAGTTGAATTAAACAAGGTGTATGGCGATGATGGCGTACCTACCGTTGAGGAGATCCAGGATTTAGTTGAGAAACGCTTAATCGAGAATGGGCATGCTCAAACTGCAAAAGCTTACATACTTTACCGTAAACAACACAATGACATGCGCGAATTAGCAGCGCTACTTAGCTCTTCTGACATGGTGGATCAATACATAGATATCGCCGACTGGAGAGTGAAAGAAAACAGCAACATGAGTTACTCGCTCCAAGGCTTAAACAATTATCTTTCTTCCGCAGTCATCGCCAAATACTGGATAGCGCGAATTTATCCTGAAAACATTGCAGCTGCTCATTTTTCAGGTGATTTACATATCCACGATTTAGGCGTCTTAGGTCCTTATTGTGTCGGATGGGATATTAGCGACCTATTAATGTCAGGCTTCGGCGGAGTCCATGGTAAAATCGAGAGCAAACCCGCCAAGCACTTTCGCACTGCACTTGGCCAAGTAGTTAACTTCTTTTATACACTACAAGGTGAAGCAGCGGGAGCACAAGCATTTAGCAACTTTGACACTTACATAGCACCTTTCATACGGTATGACAAGTTATCAGAGAAAGATGTAGAGCAGGCGCTACAAGAATTCTTCTTTAACATGAATGTTCCTACACGGGTTGGTTTTCAAACGCCCTTTACAAACCTCACATTAGATCTCACAGTTCCTAATTTCATGAAAGAGGAAGCAGTCATCTATAATGGGAAAGTCACTCAAGATACCTACGGCGACATGACTAAAGAAATGGAAATGTTCAACGTAGCTTTCGCTAAAGTCATGGCACAAGGTGACTCAAAGGGGCGTGTTTTTACTTTCCCAATTCCAACTTACAATATTACCAAAGACTTCAACTGGGATTCTCCTGTATCACAGGCAGTCTTTGATGTAACTGCTAAATATGGGGTTCCCAACTTTAGCAACTTTGTCAATAGCGACCTTAACCCAGAGGATGTTCGCAGCATGTGCTGTCGATTGCGTATTGATAATCGTGAACTCCGTAAACGCGGTGGAGGCTTCTTTGGTGCCAACCCACTTACAGGCAGTATCGGTGTGGTCACTTTAAACATTCCACGAATCGGTTATCTATCTAAAGATGAGGATGAATTCTTCGAGAACTTAATTCGCCTTATGGATGTTGCGAAGAATAGCTTAGAAATTAAGCGCAAAGTGCTTGAAGGTTTCACTGATAACGGGTTATATCCATACTCTAGACGTTATCTCCGCCATGTCAAAGACGGCTTTGGCCAATTCTGGAAGAATCACTTCTCAACTATAGGTATAGTTGGCATAAACGAGGCGCTTATTAACTTGCTTGGTCAAAATATCGCGTCTAAAGATGGTCAAGCTTTTGCAGTTAAAACACTTATGTTCATGCGTAAACGTATATCAGAGTATCAAGAGGAAACAGGCAACATCTATAATCTTGAAGCTACGCCCGCAGAGGGCACAGCCTACCGCTTAGCGCGTATAGATAAAAAACGCTATCGTGACATAATATTTGCTAACCAAAGACACATTGAATCTGAACGTGCTGAACCATTTTATACAAACTCTTCACAATTACCTGTTGACTTCACCGGTGACCTTTTCGACGCCATTGAGCATCAAGAGACACTGCAAGAACTCTACACTGGAGGTACCAACTTCCATATTTTCTTAGGTGAGCGTTTACCCTCTTGGAAATCTGCGTCTGAACTGGTCAAGAAGGTCTCATGGAACTCTAAATTGCCCTACTTTACCTTGACACCAACCTTTAGCATATGCCCTACCCATGGCTACACAAGAGGCGAACACAAAACATGCCCAAGTTGTGGATCACGAAGCGAAGTCTACAGTAGAGTCGTTGGTTATCTCCGTCCAGTAGATCAATGGAACGACGGTAAGCAAGCTGAATTTGCGATTCGAAAAACCTTTGACCGTTCAACAGTGTTGCAGTCGGCACCCTTAGCTGTTAGGTGATACGTCACAGATGAAGTTTAGCGGATTACAAAAAACTAGTTTACTTGATTACCCTGACCGTGTAGCTTCGGTGATATTCACCCCCGGGTGTAATTTACGGTGTCCCTACTGCCATAACCATAAAATCGCCACTAATCCTCAACCTCCTTTCCTGCAAGAGGGTGTGGCATTAGCAATTTTGGAGGACCGAAAAAGATACATTGATTCAGTAGTTGTTACTGGTGGCGAACCTTGTATGCACAGGGAGCTTCCAAAGTTTTTAAGTAAACTAAAGGAGCGAGGTTTTTTTGTTAAATTGGACACTAATGGTTTTTTCCCAGATATTTTGCAGGAGTGCCTTAGTATCGTTGATTATGTAGCAATGGACGTTAAGACGACTCCTGAGAAGTATGCGTTGCTGGGGACAAGTGACATAGCGCCTTTTAAGCGTTCGATTGAGCTCTTAAAAACTGGTAATGTACCTTACGAGTTCCGTATTACAGTAGTGCCCGAGTTTGTAGATGAAGCCGACATTCCTGTTATTGGTGAATTGGTTAAGGGTGCAAAAGTGTTGGTGCTTCAGCAGTTTGTCCCAAACGATACTTTGGATAGACGGTTTACAACTATCAAGCCTTATACTCCTGAGGTGATCGAAAGGTTTGCTCAGGTGCTGAAGAGTTATGTGGATGCTATTGTGCTAAAATTATAGTAGACCTTAGGTTCCTATTATTTTGGTCGATTTTTTTTAGTGAAGATTTACCAATTTAACCGAAAAATTAGACAAACAATTTCCCTGTTATCTTAAAGTTAACCACCCCACAAACCATATCAGCCACTACACCATAACGACAAAGCCTATTCCTAAACTCACCTCCAAATATGCGAAACTTATTCACCCTAAAACTCGCATGCCCAACGACTACCCACTCCAACGCCAACACCTTACTGAAACCCCTCTACCCTGCTAGCAACTCCTCTCCTTGATACATATCTTACTTCTTTCAAGGTTTCTCTCCTTAAAAAACAACACACAATAAAGCTTGGAATACCCACCTTTCCCAAGAATAGCCCAAAACAAAACATTGGCGCACTCTATCAAGCAAATGTAGGGTGACTGCGCCTTTGTACAGAGTGTAGTCACGCAGGCTTCCTCTAACATGGGATGTCTTATGTACAATTAGG
>JAAZFA010000244.1 GCA_012511995.1 Thermoproteota archaeon
ATGTGGGTTGGTTTTTTGGTGGGTTGTGTGGGTGTTTGAATTTGTGGTTTGTTGGGTTGTTTAATTAGGTGTTTGTTTGTGGGTTGTTTGTTGGATGTTGGTTTTGGGTTGTTAGGGTTTATTTTTTTGGGGGGAGTGAATTGTGGTGGGGGGTGTTAAAAAGGAAGCGGTAATAATTTCAGGAAAAGATACAGCACTTCACTAAGGAAAAAGGACAAAAATAGATTGAAATCAAATTATTGTGATTGTAAATAATCAGCTAACGCATCAAGAGCTTCATCGAAAAGATAATCATCTGGAATAACATCAACTTTAACACATAACTCCTTGAGAGCTTCAGCAGTTGTGGGACCGATGGCGATAACAATGACTTTTTCAGCCATGACTTTCCGCAGATTCGCAATCGAGTCTTTTTCTGACAGCATTTTAAATATATTCTTCGCAGATAATCCACTACCGAATAAAAGCGCGTTTATATGCCCACTAATGAGATCATTGTAGAATTTTGTTTTCAGATTTTCATCTTCGGGAAAACCAGATTCATATATATAAATTTCTTCTACGTCGGCACCCATTTCACGCAATTGATTGGTTAATGTCGGAGCAGCTTTGCTAGTTCGAGGTATGCGAATTACCTCACCTGTAATGTCTCTGCCCTGAAAAATCTCAAGTAACCCCTCAGTGCTGTACTTTTCTGGAATCAAATCTACGTGAACACCATATTCTTTAATGACTTTAGCAGTTCTTGGACCAACAGCAATAACAAATGTTTTTTTAAGCCCTTCATATAATTGGCTTGTTTGCTCGATTTCATCAGCGGCACTAAAAAGGTACTTAACACCGTTTGTACTCATCAAAAGAACAAAATCCACCCTCCCAGTTGATAATTCAGATATGAACTTCTTCATAGACTTAGGATTACTAAGCCTCTTGATTTCAATAGCAGGAATATAATACGGAACGCCACCCCGTAACCTAATGAGTTCTCCTGCGGCTTTAGCTTGCTCGATTGGGCGGGTAATGGCTACAACACGGCCTTTCAAAGCGGTTTTTTGAACCATGACAATTTTCTCCCTAACGTAGCTACTTCACCAATAAGAATGACTGATGGCGGCTTGATTTGTTGTGCCTCAACTTCCGCTACAACAGAGCCCAAAGTTGTGATAAGCGTACGTTGCCCCGGAAGGGTACCTGATTCAATCACAGCTACAGGGCGTTCCGAACTTATACCCCCCACAAGAAGTTTGCCAACTATGCTTTTAAGTGACTCGACACCCATCAAGATTACTGTGGTGTCTACAGCGTTGGCAATTTTTATCCAGTCTACGGGTTTTTCTGCGCCGCCTGCACGGTGACCAGTGACAATAGCGACTGAAGCCGCATAACTCCTATGAGTAAGTGGAATACCTGCATACATCGGAGCTGCTATAGATGAACTAATGCCGGGAATAACTTCAAAGTTAATGCCCTCTGCAATTAATGCTTCAGATTCTTCACCGCCTCTCCCAAAAATGAAGGGATCACCACCTTTAAGACGCACCACACCCCTCCCTGTCTTAGCTTTTTCAATAATGAGTTCAGTAATTTTATCCTGCGGAACTTCATGTAAGCCAGCACTTTTTCCAACAAAAATTTTCTCAGCTTTCAAGGGTGCAATGTTAAGGATTTCCTCGTTGACACCTAAACGGTCATAAATTACGACATCAGCTTGTTTGATAACTTCAACTGCCCTTACTGTTAGCAATTTAGGGTCACCAGGCCCAGCGCCAACAAGGTAGACTTTACCATGCACCGTACTTTTCTCTCCATTCCTTCTCAAAGTCAGCTGCACCCTGTCTGATAAGTTCCTCACCAACCGCAGTCCCCAATTTTACTGCTTCTGCAAGTGGACCTTTGGCTTGAGCACTTATTTTTTTCCGGTCATTTAATGAAAACATACACCCATAGAGGGTAATCATATCACCTTGCGTTCTGGCAACTGCACCTATAGGAACACGACAACCACCTTCCAATTTTAGCACCAAACTACGCTCCGCCGTGATTTCCGCTCGACTACCTTGATCTTCGACAGTTTTCAATAGTTTGATGATTTTGGTATTGCCTTCTTTAGCTGTTATTGCGATTGCGCCTTGCCCAGCTGCAGATGGAAATTTATCGAGTTGCAAACGTTCTGTAATTTCACTCATGAGTCCCATACGTTCCAGCCCTGCTTCGGCGATCACTATACCGGAAACCTCACCCTTGCAGACTTTACTAATGCGCGTATCGATGTTACCACGAAGGGGTTGCACATCGAGGTCAGGACGAAGATACTTTATTTCTGCTAGCCTACGAAGACTGCCAGTACCAATAATAGAACCTTTAGGAAGATCACTAAACGGAATATTGTTATGAGAAATCAACACATCATTTGGTGAATCCCGTTTTGGAACCGACGCAATAACAGTGCCACTTTGCTGTTCAACGATGGGCACGTCCTTTAAGCTGTGTACCGCAAAGTCAATTTGACCGGCAGCAACTTGCTGGTCAATTTCTTTTTCAAAGACACCTTTGCAATCTATACTGAATAGGGGTTTACCCTGTTCCTTGTCACCAGTTGTATGGATAATTTTTAATTCAAAATTGACATTTGGGTTTTTTTCTTTAATTTGATTCAGAGTCCGATTCGTTTGTGCAAGTGCTAACCTGCTACCTCTTGTGCCTACAATTAATTTCATAATGATTTCCTCGTTTTTATTGCTTCCGACAATGCTTTATCAAAAGCATTAATCGTAAATTTGAGATCTTCGGCACTATGCACAGCCGATATGAAACAAGTTTCATACTGAGATGGCGGAATAAAGACGCCTTCTTTGAGAAGACTTTGGAAATAGGCATCAAACGCCGCTAAGTCACTGCGTTTGGCACAGGCATAGTCGACAACCTTTTCTTCAGTAAAGAAGATTTGGAAGAGTGAGGCGATGCTGTGTACCTGTGCTGGAAGTCTGTAATCGACGGATTAATCTGTCAACGCGTTCTTTAATTTCAAAGTGTTCTTTTCCAGTTTAGGATATATTACTTCTTTATTGTGAGCCAAGTACTTGATGATGGCAATACCTGCGGTTACAGAAATTGGGTTGCCACTAAACGTACCAGCCTGATACACCTTGCCTACTGGAGAGACGTTCTGGATTATTTCCTTTTTACCCCCAAATGCCGCCAATGGAAAACCACCACCAAGTACCTTACCCAACGTAGCCATATCAGGCTTAATACCAAAGTGTTCCTGTGCACCACCCAACGCAAGTCTAAAACCAGTGACGATTTCATCGAAGATCAAGATTGCCCCTTTTTCTGTAGTTATCTTACGAAGGCTGGATAGAAACTCTTTCCCGGGTAGAATCAAACCAACATTAGCAAGAACTGGTTCTAGTATAACCGCAGCTATGTCGCTGCCCTCACTTTTGAAAACTGTTTCGAGAGCTCCTACGTCGTTATAAGGTAAGACTATTGTATTGCAGGTAGTTTCTTCGGATGTACCCAACGAGTTTGGTGCACCAAAGGTAGCTACACCGGAACCGGCTTTAACAAGCACATCGTCATGTGAACCATGAAAACAACCATCAAACTTTATTATTTTCTTACGGTTAGTGTAGCCTCTTGCCACTCGTAATGCATGCATAGTTGCTTCTGTACCACTGTTGACAAAGCGCATCATTTCCATACAGGGCGAAATCTTGCTGATTTCCTCAGCAAATTCTACTTCAAGCTCCGTAGGTACACCATAGAGCGTGCCTTTAGGTAATTGCCCCTTTACAGCATCCATGATTTCTGGAAAAGCATGACCAAGCAGCAACGCACCATAAGCCATACAATAGTCAACGTAGGTTTTACCGTCGACATCTACCATCATAGAACCCTGAGCAGATGTGGCAAAGAAAGGATGAGGTTCGAACGCGCGAACGGGGCTATTCACTCCACCGGGAAATAATTTTTTAGCTCTTTCAAAGAGCAATTCAGATTTCGATTCAATCAAGTTAATTCAACCAAGATTTAATGTCTTTAGCATGATAGGTAACTATTAGATCTGCACCAGCACGTTTCATACCAACTAGAATTTCTCGGACTACCGATTTCTCGTCTATCCAGGCATTCTCCGCAGCAGCCTTTACCATACTGTATTCTCCACTTACGTTGTAAGCAACAATCGGTATGTTAAAATTGGCTTTCGCTAATGCAATGATATCAAGATAAGCTAATGCAGGCTTTACCATGATCATATCAGCGCCTTCAGCAATGTCGAGTTCTATTTCACGTAACGCTTCTCGTTGGTTACCTTGGTTCATCTGGTAATTTTTACGGTCACCAAATTTAGGGCTGGATCCGGCTGCTTCACGGAATGGACCATAGAAACTAGAAGCATACTTGGCTGAATAAGCCATAATTGGAATTTGATCATAACCAGCCTCATCGAGTGCTTCACGAACAGCCGCAACCTGGCCATCCATCATAGCCGAGGGAGCAACGACGTCTACACCCGCTTCAGCATAACTTACAGCAATTTTACCAAGAAGTTCAAGAGTGGGGTCGTTTAGCACTTCATTATCCCTTACGATGCCACAGTGACCATGACTCATATATTCACATAGACAAACATCTCCAATTATTACTAATTCTGCACCGCAAACATTTTTGATTTCACGAATAGCATTTTGAACTATCCCATCTTTGGCATACGAAGAGACACCTTCTTCATCTTTTTTCGCTGGAATACCGAATAAAAAAACACTTTTACAACCCTGTGCTAAAGCAGCTTTGCCTTCTGCGGCAACTTTTGCTAAAGGTAATCTGACGTATCCAGGCAAAGAACTGATGGACACTGACTGAGAGATATTTTCCTCAACAAAAATTGGGTAAATAAGATGACTAGGATTCAAAGTATTTTGATCAAGCATGTCTCGTAACGCTTGGGTTCTACGCAGTCTCCTCATACGTACAGCTGGAAAACTCATCAATGTTTACCTCGTTTTTTTATAAGTTCCATGGCTAAACCTTCAGCTTCTATTAAATCTCTTTTTAACAATGCTCTTTTAATGGCTACACTATTAAAAATCTCATATAACATTTTAGTTCTAACCTTAGGGCTATCAACTATACTCTTTAGTACCAAACGTAATTTTTCTTGGAGTTCAATTTCAAGTAAATCCTGCGGGGTAATTAGATTCTCTATCCGTTCACGTAACACATGAGCAATAACAGGACTCTTGCCACCTGTAGAAATGGCTACCTTCACCGCTCCAACATGCGCTACCGCAGGTAATATGAAATCGCTAAGAGAGGGGTTATCAACTAAATATACTAAGGAACCGTAAGTTTTAGCTGTCTTAATCAATTCAAAGTTGAGTTTGCTGCTATCTGTAACCGCTAATAACATATGGGGTTTAGGGTTTAAACTATCTATGAAAGATTTTGCATCAATAATTTCAGTTTTTAGAAGTGAAACCTTTCCTGTTTCACCAAGTAGCCTTACTTCCTCAGAAAAATCCTTGCTTATGACCCAAATCGTAGCACCAGAATCCAGCACACTCTGGGTTTTACGGTAAGCTTCAGCGCCTCCCCCAATCACCATAACGATTTTTCCAGTTAATTTGAGGTCTATTAGCATTTTTCTTTATCACCTTCCGAACTGTTTAGTCCGTATTGGGTTAGTAGGTTTTTGAATTTTACTGTAAAACAGTTGTAATCAACCTTTCTTGGAACAGGTGAAGTGGCGATTTTGGTGAGCAAATCTATGTTAATGCCTTTTTCGACTGCATCTAAAGCTTGGGCTCCAAAGTAGTCATACCGGATTTCAACCTCTGGAATCATGCCGCCTCCGTCTAACTTTAAACGTGAAACCATCCCGAGAAGTTCTACATTGGCTTTAGCAAACGTTTGACTAATTATTTGATTAATTTCATCAGTTATATAACTAATATGAAGCTTGTTTAGAATGACACCCGTAACATTTACACCTAACGCTTTAAGGGTTTTAACATAGCTAAGGGTATTGATTAGGGCTCCCTCTAAACCTTCCATATCACATCCTACCACTAAAACAGTGGATGCATTAAGCGCTAAAGCAACCTCAGCAGTTGACATAGGGCGTTCATAATTGTTATTTAGCAAACCTGTGAATGCACTCATCGCACCTTCGACAAGGAGGAAATCGTAGTCTTTACTGGCTGATTCGACAACTTGTTCAAGAGGCATCCAGCCGCTTTCACCAATTTGAATTGAACTATAATCCCTCATTGGTTCTTTAATGAGATAAAGGGAAGATACGGCATCACGAATATCCCCACCCACCTTGATAACTCCAACCTTATACCCTCGTTTTTTAAGAGACCCGGCAATACCGGTTACAATAAAAGTCTTACCCGAACCACTTCCAAGCGCAGTGACTATAATAAGTTTTGGCGCTTTTTGATTAAGTGTGACTTGTTGGTGGATTCCTGTTGAGATACCGATTTCGTTTTTAATTATTTTTACTAGTTTGACATTAGCTTGCTTAATAGTGGCCAATTCTGTCTGATTGATATCTAACGTCTTCATTATACTTTCAGTAATTGTTGGATTATGATCCAGTAAACCATGAATAAAAACGCCGACCACGTTGCCCGATTTGTTGGCAACCCCTGAGATGAGGTCTTGAGAATATTTCTTGTAATTAATACGTTCTGCGTGACTCATTATAATGGGTTTGGAGTCGCCGTGGAGTATGATCTGACCATATGTATGGCAATGGAAACCCGTGACTTCTTGACCAATTTTCTGCGTCAGGAAACTCTTGTCGATTATGTCGGCTTTTACACGGTCCGTGCAGATAAGCGGCTTGAAATCAACGTCAACAAGCCCTAATCCTTCACGTGTTATGGGGATTGTTGACAAACGTTCAACATCGGTTTCTTTGGCAAGTACTTGAAATCCAGAGCAAACACCCAATACATACTTGCCTAATTCAGCCATCTTTACAATCTCAGCAGCAACTTGCTTGTTAACACTTTGAGATTCAATCAAGCTACCGCTAGGTATTATCAACATATCCAAAACTTCACTTGCAAACTTCCCATCTACCATTGCATCAGAACAGACAAGGTCGGTAGGTAGATTTCCGAAGTCTTCAAAACAGGGAAGCGCACCAGGAAGGTAAACGAGGCCTATTCTACGGGGTATCATCTAAACAGTCCCGAAAGTACTTTACCGCAAATGTTATATTTAAGCCGGTCGGTTTATCCAACCATGCATCCATCAGTAAAAACTGGCCACATCGTAAATGTTCGAATGACGCATAAAACAGCAAATGTGCCGCTGATGGAAGCAGTCGCATTTAAGGAGAAAAATCAGGCTCTTATCGAGCTACAAGCCATTAAGGGTGTAGAAGAATGTCTATATCTACAGACATGTAATCGAATTGAAATTTACATTGCCACTGAAGAAGTAAAAAACACAACCACCCACGCAATTGAGTTATTGGTCAAACGAGCCGAAGAACACTACAAGGAAGCCTTAAAAGCGATTGAGACAGCGGTTGATAAGGAAGCAATTAACCATTTGCTCCGCGTCACCTCTGGTCTGGAATCTATGGTTATAGGTGAAGATCAGATTCTAAAACAGGTTTGGGATGCCTATTTTGAAGCCGACAACGCTAAGACCCTTGGACCGATCCTAAAACACCTTTTTAACCGTGCTATGACAGTAGCCAGAAACGTTCGAAATGAAACGGGCATCAACAAGGGAGCAGTCTCAATCGGCTCAGCCGCTGTGGAACTAGCAGTAACACTGATGGGTAACTTGGAAAATAAAAGAATCCTCGTTATGGGAGCAGGAGAAATGGGTACACTCGTCGCCAAAGCGCTCTCAAAACGGTGTCTGCATCCCATTTTCATAGCAAATCGTACCTATGACCGCGCAGCAAAGCTTGCAGAAGATCTAAAGGGCCAAGCGGTAAAATTCGACAAAATCAAAGAAGTAATGGTTGACGCTGATGTTGTAATTTGCTCTACCTCTGCGCCACATTATTTGCTTACTAAAGATATTCTTTCCCAGTCTTTAACCAAACGCCAAAATAGTCAACCATTAATCATTATCGATATATCAAACCCACGAAACGTAGAGAAAACCGTCACTGTAATAGCACAAACTAAGCTCTACAACCTTGATGATTTACACATCATCACTAACAAAAACAAAGCGCAACGCAAAACAAAAATAGAGAAAGCCCAAAAAATTCTAAGCAAAGAACTGCCAATACTCGAAAAAGATATGAAAAGTCTAAGTGTGCGCCCCATAATTTCAGAGCTACTTTCTAAAGCTGAACAAACACGACAAAGAGAACTCGCAACAGCAATTAACATGATGGGTCAATTAAATGATCATCAAAAAAAGGTTCTCAATGATTTAACCACAATTTTACTCAAACAAACATTCGTTCCCATAATTGAAAATCTAAGAGCAGCAGCCCGGAATGGGGATAAACAAGTTATTGAAGTAGCAGCTATTTTACTTGATAATTCGGAGATGAACTAACGTGCATAAAACACCACCTAACAATGTAGGTTTGATACTAATCGGACATGGTAGTAAACTTCCACATAACAGAGAAAATCTTGAAAAACTAGCAGATATTTTACGTAGTAATGAAACTTTTAAAACAGTAGAAATCGCTTTTATGGTACGCGATACCCCCACTGTTGAGGAAGCCATCAACATAATCGCCGCTAGGGGGGTATCAAAAATTGTTTTAATCCCTGCATTTCTAGCGCCTGGAGTACATACTACACAGGACATACCTGGATTGATAGGGGTAAAAGAAAAAGAACCTCAACTAAAAAGTAAAGGGGTTGAACTATTATATGGCGAGCCCCTCGGTAGTGATAAGCGAATCGCTGAGGTGCTTGAAGAAAAAGCACTCAAAGCATTGGGTGCCGAAGTGAAAAAAGACAGTGAAATCCACGACACATATTCCGTCGTGGCAGCAGTAAAAATTGTTAATAAATCTATGGTCATCATTCGAGAAATAATTGGCGAAGATATAGCAAAACTTCCCAAAGAAAAAGTTCCAATAGTCGAACGCGTTGTTCACACCACAGCTGACCCAGAATTCGCTAAACTACTTGTAATAAGCAACGACGCTGTCAAAGCCGGTGTAGAAGCAATAAAAGCAGGTGCCAAAATAATAAGCGACGTAAAAATGGTAAAAGCGGGCATCAATAATGTTCGCCTCAAAAAATTCAACACTAAAGTCCAAACTTACATGAATGACTATAGAGCCATGGAACTAGCTAAAACAGAAAAACTTACTATATCAGCGGCTGCAATGCGCTTAGCAATTAAGGATGGTTTAGATGGAGGAATAGTCTTAATCGGCAATGCCCCAACAGCAGCATTTGAACTTGCCGAGAAAATAAACTCAAAAAAAGTTAAACCAGCCTTAATCATAGCGGTTCCAGTAGGTTTTGTAGGCGCAGCAGAATCAAAAGAAGTAATCGCAAAACTGCCAGTACCGCACATTATTACAAAAGGACGTAAGGGAGGCTCCACCTTAGCTGTTGCAATCTTTAACGCTTTACTTACGATGGCTGAAGGTAAAAACTACGGTTAGAAGGGAAAAGAAGATTTGGCGCGGTTTTTAAAATACGGATTAACAACAGGTGCAACAGCCGCAGCAGCCGCAAAAGCAGCAGTTACTGCCATTGTTGATGAACCAGTAGACCGTGTGGTTATTCCAACCCCTGTCGGTCTTCGTTTTGAACTTCCTGTGAAATCCAGCAAAAAAATCAGTGAAAACATCGCAGAGGCAATTACTGTAAAAGATGCTGGACAAGACATCGACGCTACAGATAATATCGAAATTACCGCCAATGTTAAATTAACTGACGATGGAAAGATTACTATTAGAAGCGGAGAAGGAATAGGCACCATTACTAAAGCCGGTTTACAAGTACCAATCGGTCAAGGCGCCATCAACCCAGTTCCAAAAGCCATGATCACCGAAGCACTCAAAGAAATTCTTCCTGCAGGCAAAGGTGCAGATGTTCTAATAAGTGCGCCCGAAGGAGTAAACATCACTAAAAAAACTATGAACGATAAACTCGGCGTAAAAGGAGGCATATCCATCCTTGGCACAAGTGGTGTCGTTAAACCATTTTCGCTTGAAGCATGCCGGAGGTCACTGGTGCCACAAATTGACATTGCAATTTCACAAGGCTACAAACGCATACTTTACGTACCGGGCAATATCGGTGAACGCATCGCCAGAGAAAAATTCGGTGTGCCTGAGGATGCAATTGTTCAAACAGGTGACTTCGTTGGGTATATGCTAGATAACGCTGTTAAAAAGGGTATTAAAGAAATAATAGTTTTAGGGCACTCTGGGAAATTAGTCAAGTTATCAGCTAAAATCTTTAACACACATCACAAAGTAGGCGATGCAAGAAACGAAGTAATTGCAGCATATGCAGGAGCAGCAGGAGCTAGCCAGAAAGTTATCATAGAACTCTTGGAAGCAAACACAACTGATGAAGCAACAGAGATTCTTCGTCAATCAAACCTCGTTGAACCAACATATGACCTCATCGCAAAACGAATACATGACCGTATAAGCGACCGAGTGGAAAATAAGATAAAGATAAACATCATAATCGTTGCAATGGATGGCACTGTCCTAGGGATGGACAAGAATGCTAGGTGTGATAAACCATGGCAAAACTTACAATAGCCGGCGTTGGTCCTGGGTCACCAGATTTTATTACTCCCGCTACTAAAAAAGCTGTGAAGCTTGCAGAACTGGTTATTGGCGCACAGAGAAGCATCACACTTTTTAACGATGACATAAAAGGAAAAACGCTCATTTTAACAGCTAAAAACTTGCAAGACACACTAAGACAAGCAGCTCAAGCTATCAAAGAAGGAAAAGAAACCACATTACTATCAACAGGCGACCCAGGTTATTCAGGACTACTTCGTACAATACAAGGAAGTGACCTATTTCAAGAAATTGAAGTTAAAGTAATCCCTGGGGTTAGCTCAATCCAAGCTTGCGCAGCTCGTTTAAACATCAACTGGGACAACACATGCCTATTCTCATTCCACGACACCATCTCTGAGGCTAAAAAACAAAAGCTTATTTTAGCGTTTCAAAGCGGTAGCACAATCTTGTTACTGCCCAATTATAAGGAATTCACTCCAAGAGATATAGCTAGTCTATTTATTAAAAAAGGTGCAGACAAACAAACACCAATCAATATCTGCGAAAATATCACTTTAGAAAATGAGCGAATCACTTCAAACACCCTTGAAGGCATCTTGAGCCAGAAATTTAGCGCTCAATGCATAATGGTTATCAAACAAAAAAGAGATATAAAGTAAATGACTAAAAATTGGGCGTTTAAAACACCAGGAATACCAGACGAAGCATTTAACCAAAATGAAAAAGTTCCAGGTCCTACCAAAGAAGAAATCCGAGTTATAACAATCTCTAAAGCCCGTTTAATGGAGGGGCAAGTTGTCATTGATACTGGCTGCGGAACAGGCGGCTTAACCGTTGAAGCAGCCATGCAAGTAGGTAGCAAAGGCAAAGTTTACGCATTCGACGAAAACGAAACGGCTGTTTCACTAACAAAAGTTAACGTGCAAAAATTCGGTGTAGAAAACACAGTGGTAGTTACACATGGAAAAGCTCCAGAAGCACTTATAAGCCTACCAAATGCAGACGCCATTTTTATTGGTGGAGGAGGAGTATCACTTCGTGCAATTATCCAAACAGCCCACTACAAACTCAAACCCACTGGAAGAATAGTAATAAACACCATTTTACTGGAAACAACAACAACTGCAATCGCTGAACTGAAAGCATTAGGCTATAGAGATATCGACATTGCTAATATTTCGGTGGCAAAAGGAAAACAAATAAACAGTGGAACAATGATGATGGCAAGAAATCCAATAACAGTCATTTCAGCAACAAAATTATTGGGGTATTCTTAATTGGTCGGTACATTTATTGGCGTCGGTGTCGGTCCAGGTGATCCAGAACTTTTAACGTTGAAAGCTGCAAAAACACTCCAAGCAGTTGACGTCATTTGTGTTCCAAAATCACAATTAAACAGGCCTAGTATGGCTTTAGGTATGGTAAAAAACATCTTGGATGAAAGGAAAAAACCTGTTGAGATCTTAGAACTTGTCTTTCCTATGACTAAAGACGAATTAAACAACCGTAAACTCTGGGTAGAAAACGCCAAAATAGTGGCTGATAAAGCAATAAAAGGCGACGTTGCGTTTATCACACTTGGAGATCCCATGCTCTACAGCACATTCCTATATCTCTATGAATGCGTCAAAGAAACTTATCCAGAAATCAAACTTGAAATAATCCCGGGAGTGACTTCAGTAACAGCAGTTGCAGCTAGCTCTAAGTTGCCATTGGCAGAGAAAGAAGAGGTAGTTACTATAATGCCCTCAAACTTAACTCCAACACACATAGAGGAAGTAGCGAAACATGCAGATAACATAGTTTTTATGAAATGTGCACATCATATTAGAGAATTCATCTCGATACTTCTTAAATCAGGCTTCAGTAAAGACTCCACCGTCGCCTTGGTTAAACGTTGCACCTTACCTAACGAGAAAGTATTAGTTGGCAAGTTGGGCGATGTTGGGAAGTGGGATATTAGCGAAGATTATTTTTCTGTTGCTATCGTTAAGAAGAGTAAAGTTCCTATTCACTGGAAACAAAACGGTAATGGTTGTGGCTATAAATGAATAAGGTAGTGTTTATTGGTGCAGGTCCAGGTGATCCAGAACTCATCACTTTGAAAGGTAAAAAGTGGCTTGAACAAGCCGACGTGGTCATCTATACTGGCAGTTTACTAAACCCAGATTACCTCAAATACTGTAAAAAAGACGCAGAACTACATGACAGCGCAAAGATGGGTCTAACTGAAATGCTAAAAATAATGGTTGAAAAGATTAAAGCAGGAAAACGAGTCGTCCGCCTTCATGATGGTGATCCAAGTTTTTATGGTGCAATCCAAGAAGTAATGACTGCATTAGATAAAGAAGGTATTGAATACTTCCGTATTCCCGGTATTAGCTGTCTCTTGGGCGGTGCAGCTGCACTCAACAGGGAATTAACTTTACCTAATATTTCACAAACAGTAATAATTACAAGACCTGAAGGTCGTACACCAGTTCCTGAAGCAGAAAGTATACGTAAACTTGCTGTTTCCCAGTCTACAATGGTAATTTTCTTGGGCGCACCACACATCGCCAGAGTAGTCGATGAACTGCAGATTGGTGGCTATAGTAAAGACACACCCTGTCAAGTCGTTTATAAGGCAACTTGGCCAGAACAGAAAATAGTCAAAGGTAACTTGGAAGATATTGTAGAAAAAGTTAAAGCCCAAGATATCACAGAAACAGCATTGATATTCGTGGGCAATGTACTAGATCCTAAAGCTTACGATTTATCTAAACTCTACGATCCCAAATTCACCACGGGGTTCCGTAAAGGTGAAGACTAAAAATGTTTGATAAGGGCATAGTTGTAGTTGCGATTACTCACCGCGGTGTAGAGACCGCACTGAAAATTCAAAAAGCACTCGATATTGAACATCTAAAATCTACTATTTTTGCACCAAAAAAATACAGCCAAAACGGAGTGATTGCGATTGACAAAAAAATGGCTGAATTTGTAAAAGACATTTACAGTAAAGTAGAGGCTATAGTCGCAGTTATGGCAACAGGTATAATCATTCGTTCAGTAGCATCATTGCTTGAGAGTAAACTAACCGACCCTGCAATCGTAGGGGTAGATGCTTCAGGAAAATTCGTTATTAGTTTACTTTCGGGGCATCTTGGTGGCGCAAACGATTTAACACATATAATAGCCAAAGGCATTAACGCTATTCCCGTTATAACTACCGCTTCTGACGTTATGGGCAAACAGTGCGTTGAAGAATTAGCGAAGAGTCTACATTTAAGCATTCAAAATCCAGATAGTCTTGTAGCAGTAAATTCTGCAATCGTGAATGATGACCGTATGGTTATAGTTCTAGTAAATGATGCCAAGATACCCTCTAACGCAATAGGATTCTATGAAGTCAGAACAGCCAAAAATGGTTATGAAACACTTGACATAATAAACAAGTACGATGCAGGAATAATAATCACTCGAGAACCATTAACAGTCACTAAATTCAGCAAGCCTTTTACTATTTTAAGAACCTGTACGGTGGTTGTCGGATTGGGGGCACGTAAAGAATCAAGCATCGATAACATTATAGAAGCTGTCGACACAGCATTGGAGCGCGTTCATATCCCCTTAGCACGTGTTCATAGATTTGCTACCGTTGATATTAAACGGACATCCCAGCCTATGGTTGATGCTGTAGCAAAGTTAGGGGCACCCCTTGAGTTTTTAAGTATCGATGCACTTCGCTCAGTTACATACGAGGATCTATCACCAGATTCAGCAATGGTTCAAGATAAAATAGGCATTGGAGGAGTTTGCGAACGAGCAGCCTTACTAGTAGCAGGAAAAGAAGCAAAACTTATTCTCAAAAAAACCAAGCTAAACGGAGTAACAATCGCGATAGCAGAGGCTTAGTAAGCGTAGTAGGCATCGGACCAGGTAGTTTTGAACTACTAACGCCAAAAGCACAATCTGACATCGAAGAAGCAGATGTAATAGTGGGTTATAACACATACATTCAACTTATCCAAAATCTTGTTAGAAAAAAAACTGAGATCATTTCTGGAACGATGGGGAAAGAAGTTGAACGTGCCCAAATAGCAGTAAACAAAGCTAAAGAAGGAAAAAAGGTTGTTATGGTATCAAGCGGCGACCCCGGAGTATATGGTATGGCAGGTATTGTACTCGAAGTTGCAGCAAAAGACCAGAACCCCATTCAAGTCAACATAATACCGGGAGTAACCGCAGCTACAGCAGTATCAGCCATTCTGGGGGCACCACTTGTCAGCGATTTTTCAGTAATTAGTCTAAGCGACTTGCTAACGCCATGGGAAAAAATTGAACGCCGACTTGAAATGGCAGCCCAAGCTGATGTCTCAATCGTGCTCTACAACCCCCGGAGCCAAGGGCGAATCGAGCCATTAGCAAAAGCATACGAGATAATGACGAAACATATTAAACCCGACACCCCAGTTGGAATCGTACGCCAAGCCGGTCGAGAAGGAGAAAACTATATCATCACTACATTAAAAAATATGCTTAACGAAAAAATCGATATGGTAACCACAATAATCGTTGGTAACTCAGCTACTAAAGTAGTTAGCGGTAAGATGGTTACAGCCAGAGGATATGATCTAAACAGGTAACCTATGGATCACCTATTTTTGCTGCATTAACCGTATTATCTCTCTTCTAGCTTCACTAATCGTTAAGGGCAACTCATCAGATATCGGCAGTTTATCCGCAGTCTTTAGTACCTCAAACAAGTGAGTTATCCTTGGCGAGCGCAAATTGACTTGGCGAATTAAGTTACCATTGGTCAAGGATTCTTTAGGGGTTCCCTTTGAGACAAGTTTGCCTTTATTCAGGATATACATTTCAGTGGCAAAAAGTGGAACCATATCTACATCATGAGTAGCTAAAAACAAGGTTATATTCTTCTCTTTGTTGAGCTGCAATAGTAAATGAAGGATTTCACTTGTTGCTCGAGGATCAAGATTAGAGGTAGGTTCATCCATGATTATAATTTCAGGCTGCATTGCGAGCACACCAGCAAGGGCTACACGTTTCTTTTGACCTAAACTCAGAAAGTGAGGAGGTTTCTCTGAAAACTCGGACATCCCCACGGTTTCCAAAGCTTCATCAACTATTTTTTTAACCTCTTCAGGAGTTAACCCAAGGTTTAAAGGTCCAAACGCTACATCCTGCTTAACTGAAGGCGCAAAAAGCTGGTCGTTTGGGTCTTGAAATACAAAACCGACCCGCCGTCTTAGTTCTAAAAGTGCCTTACTGTTATATTCCAAGGGTTTATCTTCAAAAAAAATTTGACCTAAGGTAGGTTTCAAAATTCCATTGAAGTGGTTTAATAAAGTCGTTTTTCCCGAGCCATTGGTACCTAGTAAGGCTATTCGTTCTCCATGATCGAAACTTAGTGAAATACCCCCTAAGGCTATCGTTCCATCTGAATACTGGTGAACTAAATTTTCTACTCTAAACAACATATCTATATTACTCCAATGTTAGTCGTTAAAAAGATTGTAATAATCAAACAAACTTCAAACAAAGCTATGGCAACAAGCATTGCTTTACGGGGTTTAGGAAGATCATCAAGAACACGTATATTTCCATCATAACCTCTC
>JAAZFA010000245.1 GCA_012511995.1 Thermoproteota archaeon
CCATCATCAAGTGCAATAATAAACTGCGTGTTACGCGTATCCGTGGTTTGCCACAACAACTGCTCATTATCAATCACTCGTATCCCTAGCAATCTAGTTCTTTCTTCGAGCTTAACGGGTGAAAAAAAATAGTGAATATCAAAACCAAAGCCTGGTTCACTACTCAATGCTTGATAAACCTCCTGTGCATTATCCCCTGCCCCAATGATCACACATTGTTTTTGCCACATATTGAGCTTTGATAATATTTTTTTGGAGACAAAGCGAAACAGTGGCAATAAAATCAAGATCGAAAACCAAGTTAAAACCCAAATTTTTCGAGACATTTGCCATTTAGAAAAAGCCACAATCACCAAATCAAAAATAGCAAAAACAAGAATCGTATTAAGTATTTCCTTGAGTTCAAACCAAAATGGCTTACGATAGCTATAGTGCTTCTGTTTAAGCCAGAACCAAGCGACACAAAGAGCGGCTAATAAGACATGTGCATTAAATTTACCAAACTGCTCTGATTGAGGGATAAAGTTATCCAAATTGCCATACACTGACGAAATAATCAGTACCGCACAGACAATCCCCAGAATAAACGCAATAAAATCTGAAGAAGCAAGCGTAATCTGCGTCACGATTGAACGTGTTTTGTAAAATGCTTTGCGTTTTTTTCTACTTATCTGCATAGTCAAGAATCATTAAAACATTAATATAAATAGGAAAACCCTAAAAAGTCAAGAGTCCGGCAGTATGATACCTCAACTACAATAACTTATTAATTATAACCTTCGTATTATTAATCGCCAAACAGATTCAAGCTCCTTATCGACTAGTGGCAGACCATGTAAAATACAATAGTCTTTAATATAGACGCGACTTAATTATCATGGAGTACTAAACGCTTGAAAGCTGAACAATCGAGTCATCGAAAAAAAATTCTGATAAATATTAGCTGGCTTTTACTTGAACATGGTGTTCGCTTAGTCACGGGCGTTTTCTCTGCTTCTATTTTAGCCCGTGTGCTTGGCGTCGAAGGCTATGGGATGTTTAACTATATCCTAGGACTAACCTTAATCTTCCAGTCTTTATCTTATATTAATCCAGCTGAGTTGATGATACCCAAGCTAAGCAATGCTAATAGCATTGAACGCCGAAAACTGATGGGTAATGGTTTTGTTATCCGCTTATTTTTTTCACTTATAGCCTATGCTTGTCTATTGCTTTTTTTAGCAATCACTGATGAATCTTTTCAGTTTAAGTTAGCACTTATTTTAGGCTTGACGATTTTATTGAATGAAGCCTTTGCAATTATCACTGCCTACCTACAATCTCAAACAATCATTAAATACCGTAGTCGACTGGTCATGTTTGTTGATATAAGCAAGGCACTTGTCCTCATTAGCTTGTACCAATTAGGCGTTGAAAGCATTTATACTTATGCAATTGTGCATGTAGGACAAAACCTATTAATTGCTTTAGGTTTATTATTTATTTATCGTTCAGTCACTAAAGAAGGCTTTTTTTACTTTTCACTCTCAGAGTCTTATCACTTAATACGACAAGGTTTACCTTTTTTTATCGGTATTATTTTTATGATTGTCTTTAGTCGCGCCGATATTGTGTTTATGCGTCATCTAAGTGATGTTACCTCCTTAGGGCTGTATGCGTCCGCCATACAACTGTTTAATCATGCAATTGTGGTTGCACCAATACTTGCCTCCTCCTGTGCCCCTCTACTAGTTTACAAGCATCAGAATCTAAGTGTTATCAAGAAAAACACACTTCTTCTAAGTGCTGCCATGTGCGTCATTGGCATGTTGACGGCTGTAGCTCTATACTATCTTGCGCCGATTTTAATTTCCGTCATCTTTGGTGACAGATTTACTAATGCAATTGATATGTTTCAATACCTCCTCATCGTTTTACCTTTATTCTTCCTGAATGAAGGGCTTAATATCTATTTAATTAAAATGAAGTTAGCCAGATTCATGATTTATAAATGGTTAATCGTTTTGACCGCTGCGGTCATCGCCTATACACACTTTATTCCTATCTTTAATGGTTTAGGTGCCGTCATTGGCTACGGTATAGGCTATTTTTTGGCCTGTCTCTTTAGTTTATGTATTATTTTCTTTTATCAAACAAGCAATGAAAAACAATCACACAGCTAACCACATTCCTATTTATCTAATCTCTCTAACAAAAGATAGCGAACGTCGTGAGTTATTAGCAAACAGATTCCCACTCTTTTCATCGCAATTTATACTAATAAACGCCGTTGATGGTCGAGAATTGAGTGCTAGAGATTACTATTTACAGATTTTGCCCTATTTTAAAACTCATCAGCGCATCCTAACTCCCTCAGAGTTAGGCACTACATTGAGCCATGTGAAAGCGCTTACGACATTCCTAGAAAGTAATGCTGAATTCGCCTTGATTATTGAGGATGATATTATTGGCAATGATGAAGATATTCATCACTTACTATCGTTAGCTCAACAACTTGATAAACAAACACTTTTATCAGGTGGTGGACTACAGGGTGTTAATGCACGCTACTTACTGGGTAAAAAAACTCAACTTCAAGATACTTATAATACAGCTAATCTTGCTAACCCTCCAATTACGCGCGCATGTGCTTATATAGTCAGTCGCTTTGTAGCACAAAGCATTCTTCATCACCATCAACACAACTTGACAATAGCAGATGACTGGGGAATCATTTTAAACGGAACTAAGATTAAAATTTACTATACTGATATTTTGCAACATCCAACGGACCTATCAACAAGCAATATTGAGTCCGAACGCCAAGTCCAAGAACCCACGCTAATTGGAAAACTACTTGGCCCGGCAGGTTTTAAACAAGCTTGTTTAAAACTCTACCGCGAAATTGCTCTACCATTTTATAAACTAGCAGGTTATCAGAAACTACCAATTAAGAGTAACTCTACAGATGATGAGGTTCAGCAATGAAACACAAAATGACTATTGTTCATGTTGCTGAAGCTTGGAAAGGTGGTGTAGCCACTTACGTAGAGAACGTGATCAATGCCCAAGTTAAAGATGGCCACCGCGTGACCTTATTAGTTGATAAAAACAACTTTGAGACCGATGTACGTCAACTTGATTGTGACATTACTTTTTTTTATGGAAGTAGAAATCCTGCTAAGATGTTTAATGTTAGCAAAGAAGTCTTCACCCTCTTAAAAGTACTGAGCCCTGATCTTATACACAGTCATAGCACCTTTGCTGGCGTCTATTGTCGTCTTCAAAAACCAATCGCCAAAACAATTTATACACCCCATGCTTGGAGCTTCTATAAAGAAGACGTCTCCCCTTTCCACAAAAAAATCTATCAATGGATTGAACAATACCTAGCCAAACACACAGATCGCATTATTTGTATTTCCCAAGAGGAAATCAATGCAGCACTAAAAGCAGGTATTCCACAGAACAAACTAAGCCTCCTCTATACCGGA
>JAAZFA010000246.1 GCA_012511995.1 Thermoproteota archaeon
GCATAAAGTTGCTGATATATTTGCTGTAGGTTTAACGTGCTATTGTAATATGTAACTGTTCCACCGAATTCATAAGTAAAAAGATACTGCACTTTGTACGCTCTACATTGCCGTATTAGCTCGGTGATATTAAAATCAGGTGCATAAGCATCCACCGCTAGCCGTGGATACTGGAATACCGGTATGACGTTATCACCGTCTTGCCAAAGATAGAAACGTACCATTTCACGGTTAAACAGATCAAAGGGACACAACAACATGATTGATTTGTTCAACGCCATGTTACGGTAGGCGTAGTTAGTGGCTTCTTCGATTGGTATGTTAATGTCATATTTTTTTGCATATATGTAGGTGTCATAGACACTGAAGGCTACTGCACATAGTAAAGAGACAACCAATAATACCCCTGCCACCTTGTAGAAGCGCTTGCGTCCAACACTCCCAGTGCCATGCCGCCACTTACCTTGTAATTTCCCAAACGCTACCCAAAATGCCACCGATCCAGAAATCGCCAAAACAGGAAAAAGCGTCAACACGTAACGCCAAGACTTGTTAGAAATCAACGTAAAGAAGATGTAGATACTGGCAAACCATATCAGCAAGTACTTATCCTGGGGTTTGCGGCGCCACGCAAGATAAGCTAACCCTGTCAACGCTGCAACATATATGAATAGGGATATGGGGTGCAGTACATCGTAGGGCCAAACCATATCGATGAGATAAAAGATAGGTTGGAAAAAACGTTCGCTATAGACTGAACGTTCAGGGTTGCCGACTTGAAGTGCATAAAGCCATTGATTCAAGATATAATCTGTATAAACTTGGTATGAAATTAGAATCCAAGGGGTAATCACAAGAAGGGCAGTTAGTATTGTTATTGTAAATTTTTTGTAAGCCCACTTTAACCGGTCTTTTGCCAAAAATAATATACTTAAGGTCAGTACTATGCCAGTAACGATGGCTTGGTATTTAGTCAAAAAACCCAAACCTACCATTAAGCCTGTAAAAACGAGCATTTTATCCTTCTTAGTAGTTAACCAGCGGTAAAAGAACAGTAACGACGCGACTGTAAAAAACACCAAGGCTGACTCAACCAGTGCTGATTGGGACAACCAGAAGTATCCCGGCATCACACTAAGTAGTCCAACCGCGAGCATTGCGGTTTTGCCTCCATACATATACTGTGATAACTCAAAGGTTGCCCATAGTGCGAGAAGGGAAAATATGATAGATACGATTCGAGCAGAGAAGAGATGCACTCCGAGCATTTCAAAGGAAAGCCATACGATGCCATCAAAGAGAGGGGGGTAGAAAGCGTTTAGAAGAAATTTATCATAGAGGTCCCAGTAAAGAAAGTTTCCCGAGTTTAAGTGGGCGACTTCGTCCCATTGAATGGGCCAGCGAGTGAGGTTTATTATAAGTATTAACGCATATAATAATGCAAAGCATGCAAAGACCAAACGCCACTTCGTGAATACTGGTTTTAATTGGTTGATTTTTTCAACCAATACCTTGGAGGTTTTCAATTTATTCAACTATTGAAGGGTATGCAATATAAAACTTAACAGCACAAGTATTTGGTTACTGGTGTTTACTCAAAATAAACCAATAATATCGTTGTATCTACAAATCATTATGACATCATAATTAAATACATAACAGATCAAAAAGGGATAGATGAACTAAAAATGCCGTATAATGAACTTAGAAAAGATTACCTGCTCAACCGTTGGGTTGTAATAGCAAAGGAACGCAGCCGCAGACCCACAGACCTTGCTAAACCCAGACCAAGAACAAACAAAACACCCATGTGTCCCCTCTGTGTTGGAAATGAAACCATGACGCCACCAGCAATCTTACTATACCAAAAAATAAACGGCGAAATAATTCGGAGCAAAGATCCACCGCATGGTGAACGCCCTAAAAATTGGCTTATACGTGCCATACCCAACCTCTACCCAGCATTTACCCCACCACAACACCCAAAAGATGCGTCCCAAATTTTTATAAGCAAAGAGTTTGGTTACGCAATCGGTTGCCATGAAGTTCTAATAGAGTCGCCTAACCATGAAGAAGACCCAGCGGACGCTGAACTGCCACAGTTAGAGTTAGTAATAAACGCATACATTGACAGGTTTAGGGCACTAAGTGCTAAAGCGTATGTTAAATATGTTTCAATTTTTCGCAACTTTGGTGTAGAAGCAGGTGCTTCATTGGGGCATACACATAGCCAAATCATCGCAATCCCAATGATTCCCAAAATAATCCAAGAAGAAATGCAAGCAACTAAAACCTACCACAAAGAACACAAAAGATGCATCTTTTGTGATATAGTTGAACGTGAATCCGTTACCCAGCGGTGCATACATCAAAACAACGACTTCATAGTTATTGCTCCCTACGCAAGCATTAACCCGATGGAATTCTGGATTATTCCAAAAAAGCATGCCCCAAACATAGCAAACCTTTCCCATGCAGAAGTCAAGGCGCTTGCAGCGGCACTAAAAACCAGCCTAAAAGCCCTCAAAGACGTTGTTAATGATCCGCCCTACAACTATGGCATCCACCAGACAACCGACGAAGGTTACCATTGGCATATAGAAGTATACCCGAAACTAGTAACATGGGCAGGGTTTGAGAAAAACACAGGTGTATACATCAATACGGTCTTGCCAGAATCAGCTGCCAAAGCACTCAAAAAAGCAATAAAACACAGTTTAAGCATTGATAAGAAGTAAACCAAACTACAGCAGATTCTATAATAAGCAATCTTATCAAGGTTAACACTAATAGTCGCATATCGTAAAGAAACTTGTTTTTAAAACAATCAACTTACCAATTAACTATAGCTTAAGCAACCATTATTGTTATGATTAAATTAGTTGCTCAAATTTTGGTTTAACCTGCAGTATATCTTCTATGTAAGCTCTAAGGGGTTCAGCTACACTCCATGCCTGCGA
>JAAZFA010000247.1 GCA_012511995.1 Thermoproteota archaeon
ACAACAATTGGGTGGACATATTTCCCGAAGAATATAAAACGGTTGCTTTCCCACCTGATGAAGAAAGGCAGGAAGTAATGATTTGCGGAATGCTCAACAAAGAAATCTTGGTGGACATTCTGAAACATTACACGCTATTTATGGAAATCAAGAAAGGCGTGGAAGTGAAAATTGTAGCTCGTTACAATCAATATAGAGCCGTTGGTAAAATCATTCGTAATCTCCGTGAAGGAACAAACCCGAAAGAGAAAGGTGGTGTAGTTTGGCATACACAAGGGAGCGGAAAAAGTTTGACTATGGTGTTTCTTATCCGAAAACTCCGCAGTAGTGATGATTTAAAAGACCTGAAAATTATTTCCATCGTTGACCGAGTAGATTTGGAAGAGCAGCTGGCAGACACCTTAAAATATGCCAATGAATCATTGTCCATCATTGATAGCAAAACAGATTTAAACCTTTTGGATGATGATACCGGAAACTTAAATCTGGTCATGATTCACAAGTTTTTGGCAGATAACAATGTTTCGGCTCAGTCGCTGATTGATGCGGGAGTAGTTCCCAAGTTTGAAAAATTTGAAACCATCAACAGCAGCGACCGCATTATACTAATGGTAGATGAAGCCCACCGAACTCAAGGCGGAGATATGGGCGATAATCTATTCAATGCTTTTCCGCAAGCCGTCCGAATTGGATTTACAGGAACTCCATTACTAACCGAAAGACACGAAATCAAAACCCATGAACGATTTGGGGGCAAACTTGATGAAAACGGAGAACCGTGGATTGACAGCTATAAATTTGACAAAGCCGTGGCTGACAGAGCCACTGTTGAAATCAAGTATATCGGTAAAGTTTCCAACGATAAAATAGACGATAAAGAACTGTTTGATGCTGAATTTGAAGACCTGTTTCAAAAAAGAACTCAGGAAGAAAGAGAAGAAATTCAAAGGCGTTATGGTTCATTTATTGCCTATCTGGAAAGTAAAGACAGGATTGCTGAAATAGCCAAAGACATTGTAGAACACTATTACACCGATATTTTAATCAATGGCTTTAAAGCACAAGTAGTGGCATCAAGCATTGTGGCAGCCGTTCGATACAAGTATGAACTGGAAACGGCAATCAAAGAGAAAATTGCTCAATTGAAAGCATTACCTGATGAAGAAAGAGATGATGAACGCATTAAGCAACTGGAATTTTTAAAAGTAGCTGCCGTTGTTTCGGGCATGGGAAATAATGAACCCGGCTATATAAGCAAGGCAAGAAGTGAAGCCAAAGATTGGGATGCTGTAAACAGTTTCAAAAAAGACTTTGATTATTCACAAGAAGAAGGTGGTCAATACAAAAAGCCCGAATCAGGCATAGGAATTTTATGTGTTTGCGACCGTTTGTTGACTGGTTTTGATGCACCGATTGAGCAAGTCATGTATTTGGACAAAATCATGAAAGAGCATGACTTGTTCCAAGCCATCACAAGAGTAAACAGAACCAAAAAGGGTAAAACCTTCGGGCTTATTGTGGATTATATCGGTATCACCAAACATTTACAACAAGCATTAGGAATTTATACCGACAAGGACAAAGAAAAGGCACAGCACTTTCTCAATGTATTCCGTGACATCAATAAAGAAATCCCTGTATTGGAAGCTCGTTATAAAAGGGTTTTGAATCTCTTTACAGAAAACAATCTAAACGAAATTGAAAACTTCCTGAATCAGATATTTGCAGACCCGACTGCCGAGTTTGAGTTTGCTGAAAGTTGTATTGAACAAGCCAAGAATATAAAATTCAGAGCCGAATTACTGACTTATTCAAAAAGTTTTTTCGATAGTTTGGATTTGCTTTTCAATACTCATGCAGGTGGTGAATATTGGGTTATCGCAAAACGATTGGGTTACTTGCTTTGGAGAATTAAAGACCGATATAAAGACGAAACAATGGACTTGAAGTGGGCTTCACAGAAAGTCCGCCAGCTAATTGACAAGCATTTATATTCTTTAGGTATTGACACAAAAGTTCAACAGGTTTCTATCCTTTCAGATGAGTTTAAGACAAAAGTTGATTATCTAAACAAAACACCAAAATCGAAAGCATCTGAAATGGAACATGCCATTCGTTGGCACATCAAAGTGAATCTTGAAAAAGACCCAACATTATACAGTCGTTTCAAAGACCGCCTTGAAACAATTTTAAATTCATACAAAGAGAATTGGGAAGAAATAGTAAAGCAGCTTGAAGGATTACGAGAAGAAATGGCTGAAGGAAGAAAAGTGGAAACCGAAGGCGTTTCAGTTGTTGAAGCACCATTTTATGAAATTCTGAAATCTGCTCTGCCTATTGAAGATGAAAAAGAGATTGAGAAAACAAAGAAATTGTCACATACTTTGATACTCATTCTGAAAGAAACAGCACAGATAAATAACTTCTGGAATAAACCAGCAGAACAGCGTTTGATTTCGGGACGAATAGAAGACGAAATTTATTATTCACGAATTAACGGATTGACTGGAAAAGCAGCAGAATTGACAACAGAACTTTTAAAGTTGGCTAAAAACCGTGAAGCAGAATTAAGATGAAGTTAGACAGTATCCATATTGACATTGAAAAAACCGAAAGAAGAAAAACGGTGAGTATTTTCATTGAACGAAATGGTTCAATAAAAGTGCTTGCCCCCATTACAGCGAGTGACGACAAAATTGAAGCGGCTGTAAAAGCAAAAGAGTATCAAATATTTCAGAAACTGGCTAAATGGAAAGAACTTAATCAGGGAAAAGTAAAACGAGAATATGTCAATGGACAATCCTTTCTTTATTTAGGCAGAAATTACCGTTTGCAAATAACCGAAAATCAAGATGTGCCATTGAAAATTTCTGGTGGTTTCTTTCATCTTGACAAAAAGTATTTACCAAAAGCGGAAAAGGTTTTTAAGGATTTTTATCGTGCAAAGGGTCTTCAAAAAATTGAGGAACGACTTAAATTGATAGAAGAAAAGTTTCAAACAAAACCAACAACTATAAAGGTTTTGGAACTTCAAAACCGCTGGGCATCATGGACACCCAAAAACGGGCTGAATTTTCACTGGAAATGTATCATGGCTCCTGTTTCGGTGCTTGACTATATCATTACCCATGAAATGGTTCATTTAAAACATCCTAATCATTCACCTGAATTTTGGAATGAACTCGACAAGAAAATGCCCAATTACCGTGAACATGAAGATTGGTTAAAAAGAAACGGAGTAAAAATGTCATTATGAATTCATAGCCAACCCACAGTCGTAAGCACATTTGCAAGCCCACACGAGCCAACGCACAGTCCAAAGGCTTGCAAAAGAGCTTCCGCCTTTCCTGCCCACGTAACCGCCTTTCAGGGCGGTTTTAGGATTGCCCACGCTCAAAAAAACAAAATAAATTTGTGCTTCGTGGATAGGTTAGTGCAGGTTGAGAATGACAAGAAAATAAAGCTAAATAAATGATAAACAGACGAATATGAATGAACACCAGTTGCCAATCGAGTAGGCCGCCCAGTCGGCAGTTAGCCGACCGGGAGAGCCTCTCACACCACTGTACGTACGGGTCTCGTATACAGCGGTTCGTTAAGAAATGGAGCCACTTTTTGGTAATAAGTAAACAA
>JAAZFA010000248.1 GCA_012511995.1 Thermoproteota archaeon
TCATCTTGCTGATGATCGAGTGCTTAAATTCTTCACTGTACCTAGCCATTACTGACCCTCCTGTACGTCCTCTTTTTTAACTATACTTTACTGAGGACCCTACGACAACTATCCTGACACAGGGGGCTTTCCATGTCAACAATACAAGCATCAATATCAGCAATCAACTGTTTTGACTCCTCATCAAAATGAGAATTTAGCAATTGCCAACGCTCATTTGAGATCGGATTACCACAAAATCCGCAACATTCCTTACCATGATTTAGCTCAATTCCCTGCTTAACCCATGCATTGAGCACGCTGTCTCGTAATAATTCAGCAATCTTATTTGATGAAGCGATTTGCCGTTCAAGTAGTTCTTTTGTTTTCAAAATCAATTGGTGAATTTTGGGTTGTGGAGATAAACCGAATTTAACCTCGGGTTTGGCTTCAACGCTAATTGTACTCTCGTATATTTCTAACTCGGTTGATGTAGGTACTGTGTAATCGGGAGCGAGAACAGCATCAATATCTCTCGTTAACTTTGTTATGTTATAGTTCTGGTCACCAAACCTTTGCGCCCGATATTTAATTCCCGTCTCTCGACCGGTGGCTTTAGCGGCTAGTTTGTTGTCCAGTTCTCTACGTGCTATTTCATATTCCTGTTTAATTTGTTTCGCAACCTTATCTCTCTCCGTTAGTTCGGCGTATAGTCCACTCTCTTCGCCATCTTTATCGGATCCCAGTTCGTCCTTAATGGATTTAATCTGTTGTTCTATTTTTGAGTTATCTGCCCCTAGAATGGCAAATGCCGACACATCCCCTTCTGGATCGTACAAGAATCGCAGATTCTCGTGGATAAAATCCTGATTAAAAACTCTAACATCTAAATCGCAATCAGAGAGGTGTGTTTGGTCAAAGTTTGTCCCATCACTAGTCATAATAGTAAACATAGGACTATCGAAGTTGGCTGGCAAGGATTCCGTTTCAAATGACCTTAACACTCTTGATACAGTGGTTTTGCCAGAATAGTTTCGTCCATAAATGATATTGACCTTGGCAAAATCGTATGGGTCTCCATGTTCGTCAAGAACGCTAGCATCCCAGCTAAAATCCTGAAATACTCCAAAATTTTTTATTCTCCCGATTTTCTTGAGCAACTCATTGCTACCTCCCATCTATTTACTCGCAAGCATTGTTACAAGCCACCCCTGCAAAACCGAGTGCATTGTACTCCCATTCAAAGCAACCTACTAACTAAATACTTACCCACCTCTTAACAAAACCCCTTTTTCTAATAACATGGCGCATCTGTGAGCAATTGCACTATTATTTTGCCATTTCTCGCTTACGTTTGGTCACGCAGTGTGGTGGAATGTTTCAGAAATATCCTGGCTAGTAAACCTTCTTCGCGAAGTTGCCGCCAATGGGGCGGATCGACCCTTTCCGTTAAATGATGGGACCAGTACTGAAGTATGTTGCTATGAAACGCCTTAATGGCTGACAACGAGCTGCATCTGCAGGTGGTATTAATATAGGAACATAGTATTGACACGCTTTCAACATACTCACTGGGCCCTAATTTTTGAACAGCTAGGTATCCGAATCCTTTCATACCAATCGGGGTATTTTAATCATAAATTCGACATATTTTAACCAAACCCTCTATCTGAGATGCCCTCCACTACTCGATAACAAGTCGGTAAATCATTCTATATAGCTAATTAATGTTTTTCCCCACGCTATTTGACCATGTCCTTCTCTAAATATATGACCATCTAAAGGAAGTAAATGCTGTACATAGAATACTCCTCCAAACCATAATTGTAAGCGTCAAAGTAACCACACCTACAGTCTCCTCTGCAGTGATGAGATAATGAGTCCATCATGGCAAGGGAGTGATTTTTTTGACCCAGAAAACCAAACAAGAACTGTGGACCGAGCGCATCGA
>JAAZFA010000249.1 GCA_012511995.1 Thermoproteota archaeon
ACTTTATGTCAAAAATAATTCAAAAATAGGAGATATCATGTAAGCTCACAACGGGTGTGGTTGCTTAGGAAGAGCTTTTGTGCTAGCAAAAATAAAAAGTAGCCTTTCTATCGTTTGGTAAACAATCGATCATAGACAAATGAGCCATCAGGTGATGTAATTCTGTTTTTCATGTTTAATTCATTAGCTGTTTAGTTTGAGATTTGTTTTGGTGGGCTATTCCTATTTTTAATGCTAAAAAGATAAAGAACTGAGCGCATGCTGCAATAGCCGCCGCTTTCAAAGCAGGCAACCGTTCAAATCCAGCAACAAAACTTCTATGGTGCCAAAAAAAGTTAATCCGTTAATGATTGACCCATCCACAAGTGCATCTATCTAGTCAAACTTTTGTAGTTGACTATTTGTTATATTGTTTGCACAGTAGATTTTTAGTTCCTTAACGGTCAGTCTTGGGATAAGGATTCTCTTTTTTAGATAACTTGTACGCTTTTTAACCATAGACATACATTTGCCCCCTCATTTAGCTCTAACTTGATTCTCATAAAAAAGGAAAAAAGGCAAATTGTTTGTGCTCATTTTAGGATTTGCTTGTCCTCTCTTGTTTTGCATCAGCCACTGTGTTTGGCGAGATTTCAGGTCTGCGTTCTCTTTCTTTAGAGCGCTATTTTCATCCATCATGGTCTTCATTGATAGTATTGGGTTGAGCTATTATGTCGTTGATATGAAGGTTAAGCATACCGATTTGTTGCATGACAGGCAAAACTTCCGGTTGGTGTTTGAGGTAATATTTCACCTCCTGCATTGGGTCTTCTGTTAGTCACATTAGGCGACTGTTTGGTTCTGCCTGAGCTGAGTTTCTAAGGCTTCAATGTGTAAGTAGGTTTGAAATGTGTACTTCATGTTCATCATGTTTTGCAAGGAACTTTTGCTGGATGCTTAATTTCCAACTGACACATGTACTTAATGAATACAGACCCTGATTATCCTGTAAGACTTTCAACATTTTTGGGTCATAAATTAACATCCCATCTTCAACTGCTTTACTTTGTATTGCCCTTAGCACTGCAATATCATCCAAAAAATAATCACGGGGTACAACTAACAAAACGGTTCAGTGCCAGCCCACAGGTCGCATGAACTAGAAGGCAGAGACTAAAAACACGTCATCATAGGTACATGCGGATGACTAAATGTCAACTCACCACAGCGTATCACTGTGTAAATCGTTATTCAAGCAGTTGGTTTAATCGAAACGCCCACGGTCTTTGAAGGGACCTCGTATTTGCCCTCAAATTCTACATCTCGTCTTTAAGATGCGATAATCCACAAATACTCAACAAGTAGCGCCTTGTACACTTTACAACCGACATTTACTCCGTGCAGCTAATTGACTTCAGTTTTACTAAAACTAGGTGCTTTTAAACCCGCCATGGCAGAATGAAGTTCTTTTAGAACCTCCTCAACACTAAACAGTCCCTCTAATAAAACAAGTTATACAGTAGTAGTTGACGATAATATTTTTTCGTCGGTCAACTTCTAATTCAAGACGCTGGTTCTTCGTATGCGCAACCTTTCTCAAGCTTACTCATTTTTTTAGTATAACCGACAACGAAGACCGAAGTCGTAGAAGCAACCAGGTCACTGAATTCCTTTTAATGCTCAAACATCTAAGGCGTATCTTTAGTCCTGTTTTCTTTCCCGATAGAAACGCCGTAACAATACTACCAACTAAGCCAAAGATACGCAGCGGTTTTCCCTCAGCAGCTTCAAGAGTCTTAATCAGCAAAAGTGAAACTACATGCTCACAAACCCGCTTACACTCTTTTGCAGCCACATTTAAACCAACACAACACTCAAAGACACTTTAAAAACACAATCAGAAGTCTGAACACTAATAACTTGTGTACCCAAACATGTGCCCGACCAAAACAAACGACAAGGAAAAGTTAGTCAAGAAACTTAACGGGGTTTAGTCAAGGAATGTGTACAAGAACCTTTTTATTTAAAACGACGTCTAAAAGCACAGTATGAAACTTATTAGCAAAAGCTTCGCCTTATTTCTTATCGTTATCTTAGCGGTCTCAAGTCTAATTATAGTTGAATCTGCAAGTACTTCAATACCTAAACCATCTGCCCCAGAATTCAACGTACGGTATGTTGACCATTCATATGATGAACCAGCAGTTTATGATATTGATCCATATACTGGAAATACTGTTGTAACACAAGGGGGATATCATGTACAGAATAATTCAGTAGAGATCGTTATCAAGAACCAAGATTTTACCTCTTATCATAATGAAAACGGCTCTCGTATTTGGCTTTACTATAATGTCGCTATAAAGGGACATTTTGAAAATTGGCCTGACCAAAACTGGGCAAGCGGTACCCTCAATATAAAGATCTCTGAATCGTATCCCACGTGGTATATTCCTATGTCTGAATCGGGGAGCACGCTTATAACATATGGTATACTTGGGAATAACGGTACTGAGACCGCATACAAGTATCGTGCACCCACCTATGGAACTCCACGTTATTATGGGTACTTCAACTATGCGCTTGAAAACATTTCAGTTGGCGGTCAAGTGGATATCAAGATTCAGTCAATCATCGGGTACAGTACGAAAATTAATGAGGGGTTGGGTCCAA
Organism: Thermoproteota archaeon; assembly: GCA_012511995.1. Taxonomy (GTDB): domain Archaea; phylum Thermoproteota; class Bathyarchaeia; order Bathyarchaeales; family Bathycorpusculaceae; genus Bathycorpusculum. The sequence goes on from JAAZFA010000249.1 coordinate 2,653, forward strand.
TGGGGTATGAGTCAATTTATTATGTTTTCACGGGTGAAACAAGCAGTTGGAGTAATACACAAACAATAACTATTAACCAAAGCACTCCCACAACAACGCCATCTCAATCAACAACCTCGCCTACACAGAATCCAACAGTTAGTCCTACTCAATCAGGTACTGGAGCTCAAATCCATAGTTTGAGTATCGTTGAAGTTGTTGTTGTGGCTCTGTTGTTGGTTGTGGCTGTTTTATTGGTTTTTGTAGTGTTTTATTTGCGTAAGCAAAGTGTTGGTCACAAACCTGCTTGATTAGAATTTTAATGCTAATCATTGCTGGTTCATAGTGTTACTGTTGACAATAACCAAAGTTTAAACCAATCACTCACCACTCTTTTATTTTATTTGACAATTAAGCCTGATAAACAAAAAACTAAGAGGAGATGGCTAGCAAAAGTTTTTGAAAAGTTTAATTGGGGAAACATTATAACGATACAAAACTATGCTAGCAATATGCGTAAGAAGAATTATGTCGGTGTAATAGCACTGTTTTTTGTGCTATTGTGTCTAAGCGCAATTGCCTTTGAACCCGTTCATTCAGCAATACCTAAACCGTCAGTTCCAAAATTTACTGTCAAGCTTAATGCTCCATCTTATGATATGCCGACGACTACTTCGACAGCCCCTATAGTGGCAAAAAAGTGACAACGGAAGGGTCACATGTTGAAGCGAGAACTATTGAATTTAGAATAAAGAACGAAGCATTACGTCTTACTTAATGTCAGATGACCCAAACAATTGGACTATTAATTATTATTATAATATTCGTTGGAAGGGTCCTTTTGAGGTGGATTGGCACGAACTTTATTTGGTTTCAGATTATAATTATCCTCGTCAAGAATATGAATCTGATTTTACGATGTTACAATATGAATGTGCATACTCGTTTATTGCTGGGTTGGAATTTGTTGCGAGTTCTATTGGTACAACTTTTCCAATCGGGGCTCAAGTAGATTTTCAAGTTGAAGCAATGATTGGGTACGTTTTTCGACAGTATGCGGGTGACTATGGCCCTTTTAGTTTTCCATATGTTTTTACTGGCGAAATAAGTGGCTGGAGTAGTACACAACCCCTTACTATCGGTGAGATAACACAAACAGTTAGCCCTATTGCTTCCCAATCAGCGGCGCCTCCAAGTGAGAGTCCAATAAGTGGCCAAGTGTTTGGTTTGGACTTATGGCAGGTTGCAACTATCGTGCTGGTTGCGGTTGTGGTGTTGTCGGTTTTTGTACTGTTTTATTTGCGTAGAAGAAGCGTTGGTCACCAGTCGATTTGATTTGGGCGTTTTACTTTTCTGTGTTTTTTGTAGGTGCAGTGTATCGTTTATTATGTTTAGTTGTTTTGCGTAGTCCATTAGGACTATTCGCAGGGTTTCGCTCTCGCTTATGCATAGTCTTGTTAATAGTGTTGTTAGCATTCCTTTTTGTTGTGTGCTTAAAACTACTTTTGCCACGCGCTTTCTATCCAACCCTTACTGGTCCTCCGTTTTTGAGAATTTTCGGTCCAAGTTTTTAGAACTTTTAGCAACTATGTTTTTTGAAGGTCCCATCGGATGGACCGCAGGGGGATCATCGCATGGACCAACAGGTGGTACAATTTAGTTTTTTTATTCAGGCGCGGTTAACCAAACTAGGTAAAAAATAATGATGTAAAACGGTGATTTCTTAAACTGACTTGCACAGAAGGCAAGTGAGAGAAAAGAAAAACACAGAGAAATAAACCCATTGACTCATTTACCGAACTATACGCTATTTTTAGCAGTCAACTTCGTAACAGATCCACCGCCATTTCGCTTATGCAAATAAAACACCACAAATGCCACGAAAATAACAACCACAGACAACATAATTACCGCAATCTGCCACAAACCTAAACCAAACAAAACACCACCTTCAGTGCTAGATTGCAGAGCCGTAGCATTTGGTCTTTCTGTGAGTGAATCCAATGGATTAAACGACGTGGGAGAAGGCGTAGGCTGGACAGTTACAATACTGCCGTTACTGAGTGTTATTGTCTGCGTAGTACTCCAATCGCTAGTTTCCCCAACAAACATAGGCCCAGTATCAACATATGAGGGAAGACCAGTTGCTTTTGAATACCCAATTGTTGCCTTAACCTAAAAATCCATTTGCGCATTTTCCGGATAATAGTTTACACTTTGGGTAGTTACTGTATAGCTGTAATTAGATGAATCCCTAGCCAAGCCATTTTCACTACAGTTATCTGAAAAATGCCCCTTAGAGCGTACAACATAGGATAAGTCAATCCAATTGCCATTTGAATCTTGATAGGGCGTAAATGGTTGATTTTTTATCATAATAACTAGGTAGATTCTTGATGTTTCGTTGGTGTAATCATAACGTTCTCCCCCGTTAGGGATCTATACCATAAACAGCAGATTGATCAGAAATATAGTGGACAAGTTTTAGAGAAAACTCAGGTACAGAAGGCTTGTTTATAGCACCAACAGAAGTAATTCCAGTATTCAATCCAATTATGATCATAATAACAATTAAGAGCGCACTCTTTCGCAGAGATTTATTTGCATTTACATCAATATTAAATTTCCTAAACTGCGTGTGTCTGATAAAACAAAAAAATTATGTTTGAGAACACATTATAGCCAATAATATTGCAACGCCTCTTACTCGTTATACACCCATAGGATGGTCTCAGATGGACCATCGTGAAGGCCAACAGGATGTACAATTCGACTTTTCAATTCATCAGTTATTAGTCAAGCGGGGTAAAGTAAAACATGAAAAACAAAATAAATTTAATCTATTGCAAAGTTAAAAAGAAAAAGCAGGTAAGTCCTAAATGGGCACTGATAAACTCATTTTTCCTTTTTATGGTTCACCGTTTTCTGGTGGAACAAGCACAGCCGCTGCAACTGTTGTTGTCCATAATCC
>JAAZFA010000250.1 GCA_012511995.1 Thermoproteota archaeon
CAGCAGTGAGTTTTTCATCAAATAGAAAACCTTTCCACCTACCAAATTCAATATTTGTTGTAATGATTATACTTTTAGTTTCGTAGCAGCTGGAAACAATATCAAAAAGCAGCCTCGCTCCTTCTTGGTGAAGAGGCAAATATCCCCATTCATCAAGGATTAAAAGATCAGATTTAGCAATTTTCTTTAAAGCTTTTGCCTTTTTAGAGCTTTCACTTTCTAGTTCGTTAACCAAATCATGAACTCTGTAGAATACAGCTCGTTTACCTTCGTTAATAGCTTTTACGCCCAAGGCAACAGCTAAATGTGTCTTGCCGGTTCCGACTGCTCCATAAAGAATAAGATTTTCTTTGTTCGTTATAAACCTTAAAGTTTCAAGTTCGTGTAACTGCATTTTATCTGGTAAGTTAATCTGTGAAAAATCATAATTATTCAGTGTTTTTATTACAGAAAAACCAGCATTGTTCAGATTCCGTATTCTTTTTTTGTTTTTTCTGTCATTATCTAATTGCTCAAGCAACTGTAACAGAAACTCTTCGTGAGAATCAGCTTCAATACTTGGATAGATCTCCATAAGTTTAGTCGAAAGTCGAAGGCTTTTTTGGTATTTGCCAATCTTTTCTCTCATAAGTCAACCCTCCGTATTAAGCTGTCGTATTGTTCAGTATTAATATCGTAATATGGTAATTCTGTTGGAAGACTAATGAAGCCCTCATAAATCTGTTTATCTTCCTTAATTCGTTTGTAAGTAACCAAAACTGCTTCCGGTGTCAGGGTAACACTTTCAGATTTAAATGCTTCATCTAGAGCTTTTCGGGCAAACTCTAGATCCTCTTTAAGCAATATGAACTTCAGAACTTCAAAAGCTTTTTTAAATTCTTCCTTCTTAATGTTTTCTAGATATTTTTGCCAATTCGCAGGCAATAGTGAGTAAATACCTGTATACTTCAAAGCATTTGGTCTCAATTTTATAATATCAATAAAGTCTATGTAATGAATAGATTCTTGCCCTTTTTGGAATAGCCTTGGATGTATTGCTAACCTTTTTTCGTAATCTTTGGAGTAAATCTCAATCTCATTAGCCATAATCTTCAAGATTACAGCTGTCCCAACATGCTGGGGACTAACTGAGTAGTTGCATTGCCCAAATTTAATTAGCCCATGTTTGTCCACTTTTCTACTTTCGTATCTAGCTGTGTCAAATGGCTTTTGGTTAAAAGGTTTCATCAAAGTAAATTCTGCTTCCAGCAATTGTGTTATCGGTTTTGCTATTTGGTAATGATTCTTTTCATGGCGTTTAACGCATTTTTGTAGTAATTCTTTATTAAAATCTGCTAAGTTAGTAATTATTGGCTCTGGCACAAAGAAATTTCTTCTTAATGCGCCGACTTTGTTTTCTACATTTCCTTTTTCATGACCACTATCTGGATTACAAAATTTAATTTTAAAGCCATAATGTGTAGCAAAACGTTGCACTTTTTCTGCAACTTTTACTAAACCTTTTTCGTCTCTAGATCTTAAGGCTGCAGAAGCCATTTGGTCAAACCAAATGGCACTTGGAACATAGCCTAAAAACGAGAAAATCGTCACTAAGCTCTCCAGCAAAGCTTCTCTGGTTTCGCTTCTTGTTACTACGGTAAAACCTGCATTTGACTTAGGAAATGAGAGAATTAACTTATGAAAGTCTTTTAGAACGCCATCTTCAATACCTTTAAATGTACCAAAATCCACTTGGGCTTCTCCGCCAGGATGTTCTAGCTTCAAGTAAGCATTTTTTAAACTGTTTAGCTTTGTTCTTTCTTCTTTTACTAAAGTTCTAATAGTGCGTTCTGAAACAGACATCAAATCTGAGTGCTCCTCAACAAGTCGGTCATATATTCTTTTGGCTGTATGACGCTGTTTACGGTGCCGACTTTGATCTTCTAATAACCACTCATTAATAATGGGTCTCAAAACATCTGTTCGATTTGGTCGTTTAGCCTTGTGCGTTTTTACGTTGAAATCTTCTTTTTCGATGTACTTTTTGACTGTGCGAAAATTTCTTCCTGTCATTTTGCAGATTTCCGAGTAAGTTTTGCCTTCCATAAAATACAATTCTCGGATATAATTAACTTGAGTAATTGTTAGCACTTCCTTCCCTCCCCATACGTTATTCCCTACATATGAGGATAATGGATTTTAGGCGTACTGGCAATTACTCATTGTATTTTTGACTTCCGTTTGTTGCACTTTTACTTTACCAAAAACA
>JAAZFA010000251.1 GCA_012511995.1 Thermoproteota archaeon
CGTTAATTTCTTCAGGTCCATCGATGCTAACTGAAGACCAGATTTGGTTTTTGACTAAATTATCGTAAATTTTGCCATCAACAAATGCTCCATTGGTTAAGAGGCAGACGTTGAGGCCTTTGCTTTTGGCGTAGGTGGCGATTTCAAAGATGTCGGGTCGTGTGAGGGGTTCGCCGCCTTTTAATCCGAACCATCGTACCCCGAACTTTTTTACTTCGTCAACGAGGTGGAAGGCTTCTTGTGTAGTCATTTCTCTTGGGGCGTGGGCCCCAGTGGCGTCTACGTTGCAATATTTGCATCTGGCGTTGCATGCGCCGGTGGCGCGCCAAGAAGTCATTAGAAGTGGACCTTGAAGTTCGTCAGTCAATTAGAATCCTCTCTGGTTCCATGTATTGGTACCGTTAAGGGGTTTTTGGGTTTTAAATAGTTTACTTGCAATTTAGGTTGTTTGGATGGGTTACCTCTTAGCAGGTTTTGCCGCTCGAAATTCTATAAATGACTGATTTCAGTAAACTTTATGTTCGAAGCACGGTTTTGATATGTCTCGGGGCTAGGAATCACTGTACCTATATAGAATCCTTAATAGAAAGATCCTAATCACTTCCTTGATTGTCTTACTTCTTGTATCCACTTTTTCCTACATAGCGTTTATTCCAATGGTCAAAGCGGTTATCAGTAATGACGAGTGGACGCAACTAAATGGGGACGCTTCCATGACCCGGTTCTATGCTGGCTATGGTCCCGATACGTCTAACATACTTTGGAAAGTCAATATAACTGGCATCCAGCCCTACCTCGTTGCGTTTAACGGCAAAATTTATGTATGCAGCACAAGCACCGCGTATGCATTAGACCAAGAAGGCAACATAGTTTGGCAAACCAATTTCCCTGAAGAGACCACTTGGCCGGTAGCATATAAAATTGATAGCGACCGCATGATTATAGAACGCTATTGCCTCGACTCAGAAACGGGTGATTTATTATGGACTAGCCCAACCTTTAACGCTTATACTGGAATCTTCAACACCAATGTTTACAGTCCCGAAGAGAAAATGTTCTACGCCAAAGTCAACTCAACAATTGTAGCTTGGGACTTCTCTAACCCCTCAGAGCCACCAAAAATGGTTTGGAAAACCTACATACGCGGAGGTGGCATAACTGGAATAGGAACAACCTATGGAGACGGAAAAATCTTCACCGGTTCTTTTGAAAATATGCAACTTGCGCTTGACGCCAAAACTGGAAAAATAATTTGGGCAACCAACACTAAAGGCCCCATGATCTTCACGGGTGCTTATGATGACGGCATGTATTTCAAAGGAGGAAGTGACGACAACATAATGTATGCTTTTAATGCAAGCACAGGTGAAGTCATCTGGAGGTACCGTCCAGACACCGACGGATACTTTGTTACGGGTTGTGCAGTCGCCTACGGTATGGTTTACTCTATGAATAAAGATGGCTACTTTTACGCATTTGATAGGAATACCGGTGAAATAGTATGGAAATATAAGGGGCCTAATGAATCGCTTATGTGGCCTGGGATGCCTACTGTTGCAGATGGCAAAATTTATGTAACCACTGGTGAAGCAGCTCAATACAATGCTCCACAAGGTATCTCGGAATTCTCCTGCTTAGACGCCTTTACTGGAGCGCAGCTTTGGAAGCTCGACAAAGAAGCATTACCACCCCGAGAATCGGTCGCAATCGCCTATGATACTCTCTACATTATTCCTGGTGATGTGACAACCGCTGTGGATACCATTTCGGGTAATGAATATGCAACCGACCAACAAATATGGGCAATAAAAGATATTTCCCCTGAGGAACCAGATACAGTATCAACTAATTGGCGACAATGGCGGGCTGATGCAGCGCATTCTTCAATTTCTGATATTGGTCCCTCGAACCTGTCGTTAGCCTGGCGGTTTGCTACGAGCGGCTCAGTCATTTCTTCACCCAGCGTTTGTGATGATATTGTTTATGTCGGTTCAACAGATGGCTACATCTATGCATTGGATGCTTGGTATGGCAACTTGATTTGGAAGTTCAAGACTAATGCACCCATTGAATCTTCAGTTGCAGTGGAAAATGGGCATGTATATACCGGCGGTGACGACGGTTACGTTTACTGCATAAACGCTAAGACAGGTACACAAGTATGGAAAACCTTTGTTAATGGAAACCAAGAATTCACTTTTGGTAATTTAGTATTAAAATCTTCACCCGCAGTCATAGATGGTGCAGTTTACATTGGCTCCTTAGATAGCTATTTGTATGCCTTAGACTGGACTGACGGACATATCTTATGGAAAGCCAAGACTAACGGTCCAATCGAATCCTCGCCTGCAGTGGTAGACGGTGCAGTATATTTTACCGCCGAAGAACCCGATACTGGCGAAGTCTACAAACTTGATGCAACCACTGGTAATGTTCTGTGGAACTTTAGTATCGCTTACCGCCCCTCGTTTACTGGTGGAAATCAAATGCTTGGATCATCAAGTGTTGCAGAAGGTAAAGTGTTTGCTTCCTCAAGTTGGGGTGACTATTATTGTATAGACACTGAAACTGGCGAAGAAATCTGGCACTTCTATGACGTAACTGCAACCGAGTTTATTGTTTCTTCTCCAATCTGGGTAAACGGCACTGTCTACTTAATTAATAAATTTGATTTAGCAGCAGTCAATGGAACCACTGGTTCAGCAATCTGGAGCAAATATACTGGTGACGAACTCTACGTCTCACCTTCATATGCTGAAGGCAAAATTTACATGGTTACTAGCCAACGCCATATTTTTGTATTAGATATAAATAATCAGGGTGCAATAATTGCTAATGCCACGACCTTATCTAGCAGTTGGTCTTCACCTGCAATAGCAAACAATCGTCTATACATTGGGTGTAATGACTGGAATGTTTATTGCTTCAAAGAAAATATAACTCTTCAAACATCAACCATCATCCTGTCTCCAGAAAACAATGAGCTTCCATTAATGGCTATACTTGCCATAATGTTAATTATAATCATCATAGTTGCCATATTATTAAGCTACAGAATAAAAACAACAAAGTTCAATCAAGTTTTTTGAGTCTCTTGTTCTTGAACTGAAGTGCTGTAGCCGCCCACACTCTTTTTTGTACCTCTAATTCTGCTAAGTTTTCTAAACATCCACATGGCAGTTTTGTTGTTCCAAACGATGTGGTTCAATGCAGCACGTGCCATTATTTGGCTATAAAAGTCACCCTTTAATTTTTTACGTAGAAAATAGCTTGGGGTTAAATAGTGATCAAAAAATTCCTTCTTAACCTCTTCCAATTTATCAAGTGGTAATAACTCGTTTTTGAAGACCTGTGTTTCTTCTCGGTACTGGTTCCAGTTAGAGGATATCTCTAACCCCAATTCCTGAACAAAATTCGCAAGTTCAGTACCTGGATAAGGTACAGCTTCACACATGTAGACATAATCAGGTTTTGTCTTGTTAAGGAAGTCAATTGTTTGTTGCAACATTTCAGGTGTTTCAGTTGGATAGCCAATTACTAGTGAAACGGCTACAGATATGCCTGCTTCTTTGGCCCATTTGATGGCTTGTGCATTTAGTTCGACGGTTGTGCCTTTACGCATTAGTTTAAGCATTTCAGGGCTACCTGATTCAACTCCGAAATGGATAAGCTGACAGTTAGTAGCCTTTAGTTTGGCAAGTAATTCTTTATTAACTCGGTCAACTCTGGTTCGACAATCCCAAGGTAAATTCAACTTACGTTTTTGCATTTCATCACAAATAGCATAAGCTCGTTTCAGGTCGAACGTGAAGGTATCATCGTAGAATGCATAGGCACCGGCATTGAATTTATCCCTGAGCCATTCAAGTTCATCCACCACTCTACTTGGGCTTCTACCTCGAAAAGCATGACCGCACATTTTGGAAGCCAGGCAGAAAGTGCAGGCGGAAGGGCACCCTCGGCTGGTAATAATAGGCATATAGTTTACTCCAAAAAGCCGATACATATTAGTGTCAAAATGATGATGCGCCGGTTGAGGAAGGCTATCAATATCGGCAATGAATGGACGGTCAGGGTTATGGATGATTTGAGTTTTGTTTTTAAATGTAATACCTTGAACTTGACTGAGATTTTTAAGTTTCCTCTCTGAAACCAGTTTGGCAAGTTCAAGTATGGTTTGTTCGCCTTCACCACGAACAATAATGTCCAAGTTTGAGCTTTCAGTAAAAGCTTCATGATCCAGTACGGTGACATGTGGACCACCCATAAGTGTCAATGCCTTAGGTACTGCAATTTTAGCGGTTTTTAGAACATCTAATGCTGGCAGATAAGTAACTGTTGCTGAAGTTATCCCAATGATATCTGGGTTTAAACTGCGAAACTTGTCCTCCAACGTTTTCTGGTCAGGACGTGTTATCTGACAGTCTATTACATCAACTTTGTATCCTTTCTGTTCAAGAACTGCTGCTAAGTAGCCAATACCGAGCGGCAAAAAGATAGACTGTGCGGCTTCTGGTGGGTAAGATGGATTTACAAGTGCGACGTGGGCTTTCACGTTTGTACCCCTAAGATTTACTGGAAAACACGTGTGCGAAGCTATTATGTTTTACGTAAAAAGGTAAAGGCAGTTGCTGAGCTTGGGAAACGGAAGGTTTTTTATGGCACCCGCCTAACTAGCGATTACTACTATTAACATGGAGACTTAGGCTTGCCAGCGGATCTAGCAATTATAAACGCAAATATAAAAACCATGAACCCCAAGCAACCTTCAGCCCAAGCCGTTGCTGTCTTCAAAAACAGAGTCATCAAAGTTGGTTCTAACCAAGAAATCCAGACCGTAATCCATCCAGATACCACAGTTATGGATCTTGAAGGCAAAACTGTACTTCCAGGGTTAATTGATACCCATTTACATGTTGCGGATTATGGACGCAGTCTAATGTGGCTTGACCTAACTGGTGCAAAATCCATTGTAGAACTCCAGCAAATAATCAAAGAAAAAACCAAAACACTGCTTTCTGGTCAATGGATTATTGGACAAGGCTGGAATGAAACCCGCTTCAAAGAAAAACGCGCTCCCACAGCAGAAGAACTTGATGAAGTTGCCCCGGTTAACCCCGTTATACTTTATCGGGAGACAGCGATGATTTGTGCGACAAACACTAACGCCATTCAACTCGCTAAGGTAACAGAACAAACTTCTGCACCATTAGGTGGAGCAATTGATAAAAACAAAAATGGCAAACTTTTGGGCGTTTTCCGTGACACCGCAACCAATCTTATCTGGCAAGCCGTCCCCGAACCAACCGAGGACGAATTACTCGAGGCGACAGCTCAAGCGTGTCAAAAAATCTTTAAAGCAGGTATTACCAGCATCACTTGGCTTGTCATAGCAGAAAACGAATTAAATATTATCAAAAGACTTCACGAGCAAAACCGTCTGCTTTTCAGAGTTAACGTGGTTGTTCCTGAGGCGCTTCTTGAAAAGACAGTAGAGTTAAAAACGAGAAACCCTGAGGTGCTACGTGTTGGTGGAGCCTTTATTGTTGTAGATGGTTACTTGGATTCTAAAGAAGCGGCCCTGCAAAAGCCTTACAGTGACGACCCTGAGAATAGTGGTAAGATGTTGCTTACCCAAGAACAGCTTATGGCTTCTGTTAGGCGCACGTTGACATTTGGTGTTCAACCGGTTATCCATGCTATGGGCGACAAAGCAATCGATATCACTCTGAATGTGATTGAGCAAATCCAAACAGCGGACATTCGATATCGAATCGAACAAGCGGCAATCTTGAACCAGTCACTAATTGATCGGCTCAAGAAGCAAAACATAGTTGTTTCTATCC
>JAAZFA010000252.1 GCA_012511995.1 Thermoproteota archaeon
CTGAATCCTTATTACTTGTGATGGCAAATACTGTACCTGCAAATTTTTTCAACACATCAGCCCACAAAATTACTGGACGTGTCTCACCTGAGCATGAAAGTAAAATTTCTAGATCACCTGCTCGGGGATGGGGTGTGTTGACTCCTCTTGTAATGTAGACATTGTCACCTAGAAAGCTTTTGATGTGGAAGAGTCTAATCGCGGTCATTTTGGCGATTTCGTTTGCCGTTCCTTTTCCCCCTAAAAACAGGTTAGTTCGTTGTTCAAGTAGGTCAACGACTTTTACATAAGTTTCACTGTTGACATTACTGTCGATAATCTCACCGATTTTTTGAAATTCCTCTACGCAAAGCGGGTAGATTTCGTCTACATCCAGGTTGCGATAGATTGCTTCGATCATGGTGTGGAGAAGTTCTAGTGTGCCGAGCTCAAAAATATCGCCCATCATACCCGTTTCGGAATATTCAAAAGATGGTTTTAGTCTTCCTCTTCCTTTTAGTTGAACGACTTGTCCATATTGTTGTGTGATTTCTGAAAGTGGTGAATTAAGTGCTGAGGTTAGTAAGCCCATTGAGAAGCGGTTAGTTTTTTTTTCTTCAATATATTTCGCTAAATCTTGTGCCATAACTAATGGGTCGTCGCTATATCCTGAGCCGCTGTTCATAAGAAGCAGGGTTTTTTTATAACGCCGCTCAAAGTCTGCTGCGGCATCGTACATATTTTTACCTGGGAAACCTGGGTCGTCGGGTGTTAATACAACTTTATTGCGCCAGCCTGCCGTTGCCAACGCAATTTGACTCATGGCTGCATTAAGTGAGTAAAGTGAACGGCCTGAACCTCCGCAAATTACGCAGTCTGCAGATTTCAATTCCTCATATAGAGGCGCGAGTTCTTTCTTTTTTATCGCTAAAATGTTTTCTTGTATTCTGTTGACATATCCTAGGCTACTGATTTTGCTTTTCACTTTTCAGGCACCCTTATAGTTTATGAAGATTTGGGAACTTGGTATATTATCCTTGTGTTTCTCTTGAACGATTTGGTTTGTTGTAACTTGATTACTTTGTTTTCTTTAAGCTTAAAAGATAAATGTGTTAATTTGAACGATACTTATGTTTGATTTTCCTTTTAACAATTTGTTATTATAGATTAGATTTAAAAGTTGTCGAATTAACTAGATTTAAAAAATTAAGAGCAGCTATAGCTACCCTGTTTATTCGAGAATTATTCTTGCATCGACAGCCTTTGCACCGTTTGGATAAGACATAACTGGGTTAAGGTCTAATTCTTTTATTTCTGGGTTATCTAAAATCATTTTTGAAACATTGCACAAAATTTTTGTTAAGGCGTCAATATCAGCGGGTTTTGCCCCACGGTAACCGTTGAGTAGCGGGAATGCTTTTAGTTGAGTAATCATTTCTTTTGCATCTTGAACGGTAATCGGTGCAATACGGAAATTAACGTCTTTTAGCAATTCAACAAAGATACCGCCTAAACCAAACATTAATGTTTGACCAAACTGTGGATCTTTAATTGCACCGATAATAACTTCTGTTCCTTGAGGTGCCATTTCTTGTACAATAACACCGACGATTTTTGCGTCAGCTTTATACTTCTTAGCATTGTCCATAATTGTCTTGAAAGCTGCTTCTACATCAGTAGCGTTTTTTAGGTTTACTTTAACTCCGCCTGCATCAGACTTGTGGATAATATCAGGTGAGACAATTTTTAACACAATGGGGTAACCTATTTTTTCTGCTTGAGCTACAGCTTCATTTTTGTTTGTTGCAATATCAAATTTATTTACTGAAATTCCATATTCTGCGCAGATAGTTTTTGCTTCTGATTCTAGAAGTGCGGTTCTGCCTTCTTTTTTGGCTTGGTTGATAATTTTTGTTGTTTGATTCATTTTATGTCCTTCGTAGCCTATGTTTCTGGTAGTGGATGGTGATGTATTTTAAAAATCGTTTGGTTGCTGTTTCAGGTTTTTACTTGCAAGTACTTAATGTATTATTGTGTTGAATTAATTATCAATAACAATAACCTGAAATCTATGATTTACCCAAAAAGTTTAATACTGAAATTTTCTGTCGTGCATTTTTGTTACCGACAAAGCCTTATTGGACCAAAACACCGAAAGCTACCTAAAATAACAAAGAGGCAAAATCTATTCCGACACTACAGATTATTTTGATTGCTACAAGCGTAATAGTCTCTTTAATAGTAATGGTTTATGCATCATGGCAAGACTATGTATCCCGAGAAGTTAGCAACAAAGTTTGGCTGATTTATGCACCAATAGCTTTGATACTAACTCTTACACAGCTATTGCTCTTTGAACAATCCTTACTGTCCTGGTATGCCCTAAGCGTTGGAGTAACTTTTGGCATTGCACTCTTACTATTCTATACGGGCGGTTTTGGAGGTGCAGACTCTAAAGCACTCATGTGTATCGCACTTGCATTACCATTCGCACCATTGGCTCTTTTTACACCCCTTATTGAATCTGCGATATCACCACAATCTCAAATTATTTACCCCATGACAATTTTTGGGAATGGTGTTCTCTTTGCAGCGGCAAGTGGCATATACATGATCATACGCAACATTGTTTGGCATAAGCGACGAAGGACACCTATGTTTGCTGGTTCCCTCAGGTATCAATCCGTCGGTAAAAAAAATTTTAGTCCTCATTACAGGTTACAAAATGGACATCTCCAAGATTAAATCTAAATGGCATATTTTTCCGATGGAGGATGTTGCCGAGCCCACTGCCGAGTCACGCAAGTTAGTTATCGTTCCACGGGAGGAAAACCGAGATAAAATCGTGGAGCGCCTATCTAGGGCAACTGAAAGGGGTTAATCGACCGTAATGTATGGGCTACGCCTGGTTTGCCCATGTTGATTTTTGTTACTGCCGGTATGATTGTTGCTTTGGTATTTGGTGATATTGTATGGTTACTGGTTCATGCTATTTTAGTTTAATTAAGATAATAAATTTTTTGTTTTTTTAGTGTAAGAAATAGAAGCGATTATCATAGATATAAAGCCTATACCTACGAAGCTCAATGCTAGTCCTTTGTAAGGATAAATGATGCTCTGATTGACTATGCTGGTAGCTTCAATACTTGAGGGTTGATATGTATAGAAGAATGTGCCTACCGCAAACAATGCAATAGCCAGCGTTAGCAAGCCAACTTCTCTTTTGAACTGCAAACGAAATGCTCCATTTTCGAATTATGTGTAAGCTCAACTACATCATCAAAAGGTTATTTTAGGGTTGTGGCTGATATTTTTTAGGAGCCGTCTCGTGTCTTTGGCAAAATGTAGAAAAGAGTTACTGAATTTTCTTGAAGGCGAAAAATTTAGTCCTTGCCATGTTGTTGTTATGCCTGATTTTTTTATGGATCGGGTTATTAATTTGCCATGGACTCTTTCAGAGTTCAATGCTGAGATTGCTAATGTCGCAAAGCACAAAGGAGGTAGTATAGATGGTATATTTCAAATGGATACTAAAGGCGGTAACTCGATTAACACAGCCTCAGCATTATCTAGTTTAGGTGTAAAAGTTACACCGATTATCTGTACTAGCAATTTTGGTTTGCAACTTATTAAATACCATTTTAAAGATGCACCGATAGATTTTTCACACATCAAAATACGGGATAAGGCATCAATAACGACTGCCTTAGAATTTGAAGGGATTAACGAAAAAATCAACGTTATGTTACGGGATGTTGGTTCATTGGCGGAATTCAATCCTACGGATCTTAATTCAAGAGACTTCGAATTAATCCAAAAAGCAGACTATGTTTGTTTATTCAATTGGGCGGGTACACTAAAATATGGTACTGCATTAGCTCAAGTTGTTTTTAACCGTTCAAAACAAAGTGGACGAGGTAAAACCTATTATGATACGGCAGACCCTAATCCAAACGCTGAAAAAATAACTTACTTCATTGAAAATGTCCTTAAAACTCCCAATGTCGACATCCTAAGCCTTAACGAAAACGAAGCTATTACCTATGCAAATTTATTAGAACCTAACTTAAAAGAGAAAAATAGCCAATTAAGCTCTTCTGAATCAGCGATGGACGCTGCTAGAGTTCTATCAAAGTATTTTTTAGCACGAATCGATTTACATACGAGCCTTTTTTCTGCAAGCATAAAAGGTTTGCATGAGGTAGTTGTTCCTAGTTTTAAGATCAAAGTTTTGCGTGCAACTGGTGCAGGGGATGCTTGGAATGCAGGTAACATATTAGGTGATAACAATAATCTCTCAAATGAATGTCGCTTACTATTAGCCAACGCAGTTTCTGCATGTTATCTATCATGTGCAACTGGTATGCATCCAACTAAGGAAAAAGTCGCCAATTTCATCAGAGCAAATATGTGATTAGATGCCAAATTCTTTTATGTTATCAATGCTACCCATCAAGAGTAGAGCTTAGAGGTATGCTGTATGTCTAAGTTATTTGGAAGCTCAGGTGTACGTGGAATAGTTAGCGTTGATTTAACTCCAGTTCTCACATGTAAGGTAGCTTCAGCTGTTGCAACCTATACAAAGGCGAAAAAAGCCGTGGTAGGCAAGGACACTCGAGTTTCAGGTAACATGATCGAGGATGCGTTGGTCTGCGGTTTACAATCCTGTGGTGTTGATGTTTTTCTTGTTGGGTATGTTCCGACGCCTGTTTGTGCCTATGCGACCAAAGCATACGGCGCCGATGTCGGTTTTATGCTTACTGCATCCCATAATCCCGCACAATACAACGGAATTAAGGTGTTCAATGGTAACGGTCTCTCTTTAACGGATCCGCAACAGCTTGCAGTAGAAAAGGTCGTAGTTGAAAATCGCTACGGCTTGGCTGATTGGCGAGAACTCGGCTCTACTACAGCATCTGATGCTACAGCAACTTATATAAAAATGGTAAACGACTCGGTTTCACTGAAAAAAAAGTGGCATATTGTCGTTGATCCTGGATGTGGCGCTGCATTCAGTATGGGTCCGGCTTTGCTTAAGTCGTTAGGTTGCAAAATAACAGCTCTAAACGCTCAACCTGATGGATATTTTCCTGCACGAAAATCAGAACCCAGCGTTGAATCGCTACATGACCTCTCAAAAGCAGTAGCAGCCCTTGGTGCAGACATAGGAATAGCCTTTGATGGTGACGCGGATCGGGTAGCTTTTATTGATGAGACTGGTGGTTTTGTTAATTTCGATCGCTCCCTTGCAGCTTATAGTGGTTATGTACTCAAGCGTAGTGGCGGCGGAATAGTCGTGACTAATGTTGAGGCGTCGATGTGTGTTGAGACTATGGCAGAAAAATATGGTGGTAAAGTTGTTCGAACAAGAGTCGGCGACATTTACCTCTCAGAGGCTATAGTTAATAATGGTGCTGTCTTTGGCGGTGAACCTTGTGGAGCATGGATATACCCCCAACAGCACCTTTGTCCAGATGGACTCTTATCAGCGGCGATGTTTTTGGCGGCGCTTGAAGATACAGGTAAAACGGTTTCAGAATTTGTAGGTGAGGTACCTGAATATATAACTTTAAGGGAAAATTTCGCCTGCAAAAATGACGCTAAATACGGGGTTGTTGATCAAATAGGCGACTTGTTGAAAACCGTTTTTTCTGATTACATAGAATTCACAACTGTTGACGGCGTTCGTTTATCCCTGAAAAACGGTTGGTTGCTGATTCGTGCAAGCGGCACTGAACCACTTATCCGTTTAACCGTTGAAGGCCGAACTTTAGCTGTGGCAAAAGATATAACCACAAAAGCAACAGCACTAATACACAAACAAGTCGAGGCATAATGGTGAAAGCTGTACTGCTAGCGGCAGGTGCTGGAGAGAGACTACAACCACTCACAACTACCCGCCCCAAACACCTCATCAAAGTAGGCGGTAAGCCCATACTGCAATTTTGCTTGGAAGCTATAAAAAGAGCAGATATCGACGAAGCTATAATCGTCACCCACTACATGCGTGGGGCGATACACAGCTATTTTGGGGACGGAAAATCATTAGGGTTGAAAATCACTTATGTCGAGCAACCAAAAATTTTAGGAACTGGAGACGCAGCAGGAGTTGCTGAACCCTATCTTGACGACGATTTCGTATTAGTTTATGGTGACTTGTTATTTGGGCAAGACGCAGTCAAAGATGTTGTCTCATACTTTAGAAGCGGTGAAACCGCAGCAGTCATGGGTGTGGTACCCGTTGATAGACCAGAAAATTACGGTATAATCGAACAAGACGACCAAAACCATGTAAAACGTATCGTTGAAAAACCTGCTCCTGGAAGAGAACCTTCAAACCTTGCAAACTCCGGAGTATACGCTTTCTCAAAAGAAGTATTTGACAAATTAAGGCAAACTAAAGCTTCAGTGCGTGGTGAATGGGAACTAACTGATGCTATATCTATGCTTGCAAAAGAGGGTAAAACTGTAGTCGCTGTCAAACTTTCTAAAAATGACTGGTTTGATGTAGGTAGACCCTGGGATTTGCTTGATGCCAACGTTTGGGCGCTTAATCGTATGGAACCCCATGTATTGGGTAGGGTTGAAGAAGGTGCACATCTTATTGGCTCCGTCTCGGTTGCTGAATCTGCTCGTATCCGTTCAGGTGCCTACATTGAAGGTCCAGTGTTTATCGATGAAGAAGCCGATATAGGCCCAAACTGCTATATACGCAGTGGAACTAGTCTTGGCAAAAAAACCCGTGTGGGCAACGGCTGTGAAGTTAAGAACAGCATTATCATGGATGGCACCCATGTTGGGCATCTCTCATATATTGGCGATAGTATATTGGGAGAGAAATGCAATTTAGGTGCAGGCACAA
Organism: Thermoproteota archaeon; assembly: GCA_012511995.1. GTDB lineage: Archaea > Thermoproteota > Bathyarchaeia > Bathyarchaeales > Bathycorpusculaceae > Bathycorpusculum. Next base: position 6,842 of record JAAZFA010000252.1, read on the forward strand.
TTACTGCAAATTTGCGTATTGATGATAATAGTGTAAAGATGTTGATTAAGGACAAAGTTGTTGACGCTGGTCGGCGTAAACTCGGGGTTGTAATGGGCGATAATGTAAAGACAGGAATTAAGGTATCGTTTATGCCTGGCGTTAAAGTTGGCGCTAACACTTGGGTGGGTGCTAATTTCATGGTTGAGAGGGATTTACCCGCAAACGTTTCTGTAACTATTAAACAGAGTTATAACATAAAAAAAGAGAGAGTTTAGAAGGGATGTTTTGCCGCTTCCCATTGGTCCGAGAACCATGATGTAGTTTCTGTATTCGATTAGGAGCCAGAAGTAGGCGGCCATTAGTGGGGTTAGTGTTTTGCATTTTAGCAGGTTTGCCATGCTCAAGGGGGAGTCTGGGAATTTTCGGATGCAAAAGGTTGATCCGGGTAGGGTGACTTCGTTGGTAAATGTCACGGCTATTCTGTGGCCTTCTTTGGTCATTGCGTCGGAATAGGGGATGGCTACTGTGACGCTTTGGCCGGTTCTCTGGGATAGTTTTTGGACAAAGTTTTTGAGAATGTCTTCGTTTGGGAAGGTTATGTTGGTTTCTAGCCAGTTGTATTCCGAGAATTGCCGATGGATAGCGGCTACTGGCTTTCCGTAGCCTGTGCAACTTATCTCTTCTATGTTTGGGGTCCTTCATGGGTATGTGGATGGGTCCGTAGCCGAAGGCGTCTCGGGTGATGAAGTATCGGTACTTTTGAAAGCTTTTCTGTACGGATTCGACTACTCCGAGTCCTTCGGTTGCGTCCCACATGAAGCCCTCAACGTATTTTAGCGAATCCTCGATTTTCACTAAAGGTTTAAGCGTAAAAAAGAGATTTTCTATCAAAAGACTGTAGATACGCTGCTCTTCTGGGTTAAGTTCTGGTTCGCTTACTGTGTATATACCGTTTCCTTCTTGGTCTATGATAAAAACGGTTGCTTGGTCAACCAAGTATTTTGTTAAAATTTTGCCTTGAAATGCGGCTAACAGGGGTTCGGCTCTGAATCGCAAATTGGTATTGACGTCTTTCTGCTTAGCTTTAGGCAGGTTGAAAAATTTTAGGTCGGGTATTTTAAGGGGTAATTTGGGCAGTTTTGGAGGTTTTAACTTCATATGCTTGACCGATAATGAGACATCGGTGGCTTTTAAAAGATGAAATTCAACACTTAACAGTCTGTTCTTGTTACGCCATAACACAAATTGCAAGAGACTGAACGTTTTCACTAAAGCATGTCAATTTGAAAAAACGCAAATATGAATAATCTGAAAATAGTTCATTGGTGCGCTTGTGTGTATGTTCATGCCCAAAAAAAGAAAGAAGTGAGAGCTCATCTCACCAGAGTGTACGTATTGGTTGTTGCGTCGTAGATATACGGCGTAGCTGCGGGCGGTGTAAAGCCTTCTGGGTAGGGAGGTATGAGTATTTGTGTTCCTATGTCAGGGGATTTGAGATTTGTCTTGGTGGTGTTATGCTACTGCCAACTTGGCTTTCAGTTCGTCAACTTCACGTCTTAGCTTTTGCATTTCCACAAGCATGGGCACGGCTAATTTTTCGTACATTACGCCCCGAAGTTTACCAGTCTGATCATCATTAAAGGTCAATAATGGCGCATATGGCTGCACTTCTTCGGCGATTAAACCTATTTGTCGACCGAACACTTGGACCTCTTTATCGTCTTTCCAGTCAAACGTCACCGGATGCAAGTTGTAAATCCATGACGCATCATCCAAAGTTTCAACGTTTGTTTTGTATGCTCGTAGGCTTGTGCCTTGGCATATTTGATGGTATGCATTGCAATATAGCGCTGAACCTGTTCCGCCTGAACCGTATGTGCCAACGATTATGGTGCCGTCAGCAACGAAACCAGTGTTTGTTCGGATGTATAATCCGTCTATGTACACCTTGTATGAAGCACCCCCAACCGGGGGAACTTCCGCCGAGATTGCCACCAAAGAATACTCCGCCAGTAGGTACAGTTAAAGGATTGTTTATGAACGCATAGTAATTTGGTTTTTTGTTCAAAAAGTTAGCTTCATCAGAAAGACCAAGTCGTGTACCGTGAGCAGTTAAGTCACCTATATCTAGGTCTCCATGCAATCGGTTCCAGTTGCTATCAAGTTTGTAAATGTACAACGTGCCGAAATCGGAGTTAATTGCATAGTCGGTTAGTTGAATATGGGGCGGGTCATTTGCACCATCTAAGCCGTGGCCAATCAGAATTGCACCGCCGCCAACTCCTTTAGCAGGATCACACGTAGTCATTAGGGCTCCATATGTTTCGATGTCTTTTTCTACCCATAAGCCAAAGTCAGCGGCTAAAAATGGAATGTAGTTTGGTCCACCTATGTCTTGCATCATTACGAGATATAGTTTTTGGTCTTGTCCATCAACATATTTTGAATCATTGTTTGTTGTATGGACTGTTATGCCTGGACCAGCTAATTGTGGCATTACTGGAAGATAACGGTTCGCAGCAGAAGTAGCGACGTCCCTTGCACTGCCTTCTGTATACAAATTGGCCATAATTTCACCTCCATTTCATTTAAGCCTCGAATTTCTCTTATTTCAAACGGGAAATCTCTTTGAGTGTTCCCGTAGTTTTGCGGCTGAGCAGTATAACCGTCTAAGCCATTTTTTTCCTGTACTTTTTGCTTTGACATTTCAGGTTAACAAGTGAACAATCGTTTTTTTTGCAATTTAAACAATTTTATGGTTTTTAAAGCATAAAAAAATCGTAATTAACTGAAAAGCATGAAAAAATAAGGGGTATTTTTAAAGCATGAATTAATCAGTATAAAAAGAAAATGCCGAATTTAAAAGTATGAAATAAAAAGGCTTTTTAGAGAATGTCTTTTTATCAAGCATAATGTTTATTGGGGGTTTGAGCCTCTACCAAGTAAACTTTATAATTTTCAGTATCGTCTTATAATAAGAGATATTATCCTTGAGAACATTCACTTGCACGATAACAACTTTGGCTATTTTGCTTAGTGTATTGCTGATTAGCAGTGTGCATGTAAATACTGTTCAAGCATATGATCAAAAAGGAGACATAATAAATTCCAATACTGTGTGGACTAAATTAAACAGCCCCTACACGCTTACAGGGTCGGTCGGTATAGCTGAGGGCGCAACTTTAACGATTGACCCAGGGGTAACTGTTAATCTTGGTTCATACACTTTAGAAGTAAACGGAACCTTGATTGCACAAGGAACTTCCGCCGAAAAGATAGTTTTCAATTCTGATCTCCCGAATATGCAGCCAGCGCTTAACATAAATCTACCGTATGATAATCCGTCGTGCAAAATTGAGAACGCTGTCCTTTACCAGACCTCAATACATGCTCAAAGCTACTATAGCAACGCCTCGGTGACTATAAACAATTGTTCCTTTGAAGGCAATGCTGGGATAAACATTTGGGGTTCAACCACAGTATCTAACAGCTATATAACTGGCGGAGTTTCGCTAAGAGGTTCTTCAGTAGTTTCAAATAGTAAAATGCTGAATGGCATTGATATAAGCGGTTCATATACTCTTTCAGATAATACTATAACGAATTCGCAAGGAATATGGGTAGTGGATGCAGGAGAAGCTGGCAGCTCTACACAAACGGCAAAAATCCTTAACAATATTATATATGGTGGAAGCACCGCAGGTATCAATTTGGCAAGTTCAGCTACTGTTCAAGGGAATTTGATTATTGATAATCAAATTGGAATCTCAGTTAGAAGCGAACAAGATACTTCAGTTCTTAATCATAACACAATTATCGACAATAAAATTGGGCTTAGAACTCCCGCAAGCGGCACAAAAGTAAATAATAATAATTTTGAAAAAAATACTGAAAATAACTTAGTCGCAGGTAATAGCGCAGTGGATGTCACTAACAACTGGTGGGGGAGCACTGATTCGTCTGTGATTGATAATAAAATCTTAGACAACACTGATGATTTTAACTTGGGCAAAGTTAACTACACACCGTTTTTGACAATGCCCGACTCACAAGCGCCATCCAGCATATACACGCCTGTCACAACACCGAACCCGTCTAACAGCCAAAATCCTTCAGTGAGACCTGACCAATCTGGTCCTCAGACTGTAGCTTTTTTGGGTTTAGATTGGATGCAAATTGCAGCGCTTGTATTGTTAACTGTTATTGCTGTTCTATTGGTTTTTGTAATCGTATTTTTGCGAAAAAGAAGCGTAACTTCCCAAGCTTTTTAACGCTTAGGTTCTTGAAAAGCCTCTAAAAGTTTTATGCCCTTTTCAGTTGTCATATATTTGGCTCGATACTTAGGCGAGCTTTTCTGTACAAAGCCCTCTTGAATTAAATGGCTAAATGTGCTTTCGAAAGTTGCATGTGAAGTACCGGCTTTTTGTATCGTGCGCTTCTCAAGTTCTGTTCGGCTTAAAGGCTGCCGGCTAAGTTCATGCAGGATGATTTTCGCTAATTCAGTGTTCAAGTTCTTCATCAAGCCTTTCTCGCTCCCTATAAACACATCCTATTAATCATACATTCGTTCTAGCAACAGTCTTCGTCAGTATATCAGACGGTCCATGTGCATACGCCACAGCGGTTCAACGAACATTTTGGATTATGGATTATAGAAGCGACGAAAATTTTCAATTTCTTGCTCGAGAACGCTTAATTACTCAAACCTATTTCTTCTCATGTGAGTATGCACGCTCCGGGCTGTGATATCGCCCTTTTGCCTTTTAAACCATAAGTTCAAACTGATTTGGAAGTAGGGGCGGGATGAGTGAAAGTGAACACTAAAGTAAACGAAGGAAATTTGGCACTTTTGGGGCATCGTTACCTGCACTTTAGCCCTCGCATGGTTTTGAAGCGTTGATTTTGGCTTATAAGGCTCCGTATGAAACGACATTTTCAAGCAGGTGAGGGATCGGTGAAAGTAAAGGGCTACACCATATAATGCCTGAAATCAAAAAACAGTTTTCAGCACAAAGCAGATTCTTGCTCTCCCCAAAATGGTATTCCGGACTCAAACGAATTAAATGAGCTTTTTTCTAATATTTAGCCACACCACCAGCGTTACAAGTAGCTCCTTTCTTGCCCAATTGCTAAACAAACCCCAAGTCAAAATAGGCGACACCATCAACGTACCATACCCAGCCCCAACTAGTCAAACATGCAAATAACAGGTGACTTAACCGTAACATTCGGCAACATTGAAGACTTAACAACGCCAGCAGGCACCTACAAGGTCTTCAAAATAGACATAACAAGCAACAACATAAAAATGAACTATAACATACCAGCGGCCAACCCAAACATCAACATACCAACCGAGATCAAGATAGACTATGACATGAACTACCAGATATACTTAGAATACGGCACCCTTCGAGAAATCAAATCCACCATACAACAAACCGCTCTATGCCAATCATCAATAATAACCTACACTGGACAAACCACCATGAAAATGATGCTCAACCAACACATCAAACCTTAAACCTCTTTTTTGTGGAAAGCGCCGTTATTTAGTATTGTTTAGTTCACCAATTTGAAGAACGAGAAAATATTTTAAACGAGGTTTATTTAATGAACAGAATATGTTTACGTAAGTTACAGACCAAGCGCAAGACTGCTTAACGCACTTGATAATTCTGAGTGGTCGAATATTCAATCACCGTCATTTTTTTTCACCTCCTCACGAAAATTTTTGTTATCAATCATTTTCACAGGAATAAGGAGGCGTTAGTTGGTTTAAAATCAGACGGGGGGTTTAAGATACAACCCTGATTGTGGATCCATTGACGTCTCTCGTAAAAATCGTTTATAAAAAAGTATCTCTTGAATCCAATAAGTGTTAAATGCGCTGGCAACACTATAGGAAATTAGAGAAATATGACAACCGAAGCAGAGCTTAAGGAAATAAAAGCAATTTTGACAAACTTGACCAAGAAAGTCGAAGGAATGAACGAACTAATAGAAGAAAGACTGATTGGGTGCGAGGAGCCTCTGCCAGACGAAATAGAAGCCACAAAAGAGTACGAAGCCGCGAAAGAAACCAAAACCGTTGAACTTATACCTTAGAAGAGGACAGCAAAAGGGACATAGTTCTTGCCCACAACCGTAGTCTTTATCGACAGAAAAGCCCAAAAACAACTCGATAAACTACCCAAGAACATTCAAAATAAAGATAACTTGAACTAGTGTTTTGGTTTTAGGATTATTTGTATGCTCGCGTTTTGTATATAATATACTGCTTGGGTAGTTACATCTTGTTTTCCTGTAAATAGGTCTTGTTGTAGTTGTAGTAGTTGGTGGTACTGCATGTGAGTTATCCATGTATTTCAAAGTGAACTCTGGTACAGCAGGTATAGGCAGTCCATGATAAACCGTAGGAAGGTGACGCTTGAGCACTTACAGGTTTAACTATCAGCAGAGTTAGGCATGACATAGCGATAATTAGCGTTAAGAATAATGAGAAAGCTTTGCCGACTTTACCCACACTTAGTAATAGATATTTACAGTTGAAATAGAGTTACTTGTTTTTAGTAGTTTTTAGTATCTTTTTATGTTTTAAAAATAAAGATATGCCTAACCCTAAACAAAAGAGCACCACCCCACTTACCGTTAAAATTACACTAACAAAAAACTTGTCAGCTTCCCTATTTACAACATCCTCACCACTTGGAAACTTTAGGCTAACTGGAATAGGATAACTCTCATTGCCAATGTTTGTTACGTGGACAATGTATTCGCCGCGTTCATCAAAATTTAGCTGAACCGTATGCGGAGTAACAAATTCCACATCAACCAAAGTCAAATTTGACGGACTAACAACCACCAAATGCACAGGCACCTCATACTTAAGGCGAGTTATATCATCAATATCAGGCTTGTACTCCAAAGTATCTCCCTCTACAACAAGATTGCCTAAACCAACCGGAGCCATAAATAAACCATAATCCAAAGACTCACCTGGCTTAACATATCCTAAATCCCTTTTTGATGACTGTGGAAGAGGAGCGGTCCAAAAATTGAACAATAAAACCATTCCAATGATGATTAGGACTAAACCAAGGCGTGTAAAGCTTCTAAGACTTGTAAAGTTTATTCGCATATTTCAAACCTCCGATAGAAATAAACAAACATAGGAATTGCAAAAATAAACGCATAAAAAACCAGCAAGACAGCGAAACTACCAGCAGGAAGACTATACTCAAGCGCATCTGCCAACGATGAGCCACCTACAGGGACGATGTCGATACCCATAGGGGCTATGCCAAGTAATTTATCTAAAAATACCAAAGCCCCCTTGTAAGGTGTTAAACACAAATAATTGGCATAACCCGCTCCCTCCATAAGTGCATGTTGAGTTCGTATGGTTGTTGGGAACCAGAAGAACAAGTTTGCAAGCAATGCGGTCAGCACTGCTGGAATAGTGCGCTTTATCGTTAAAGCAATTAAAACGCTTATACCGCCGCAAAACATTAGAGATAAAAGGGAAACAGGTAAAGCAAAAAAGGAAAGTTGTAAAACAAGCCAAGGACTTGAATAAAAAGTAATGCCTACAAAAAAAGTAGTAAAAAACCAAGAGAGCAAAGTCAAGGGTAAAATTACAGCAACAAACTTTACCGTAAAAAGTAATTTGCGAGAGACTGGCACAGATAAAAGCGACTGCATCATCCCCTGCTCATAATCCCTAGCAAAAGACAAAGACATCAAAACCCCACACATAATAACCCACGGCAACATCAACGAAGCCACGGTAGCGCTCACACTCCCTGTTAGCGCAGATTGAAAAGCAGTTGAAAATTCCGAGTGACTAACAATCTCAGTAAGAGGTCTTACTGAAAAAATGGTCATTACCGCCATAAGGGCAACAGTAATCTCTAATATGGGTCTGCTCCAAACTTTTTCTAGCTCAGCCTTCAACAACGCCAAACCCATTTTAACAGACACCCACTAAACCTCCTCAACAGCCGATTTAAAAACTGATTTTAAATTAGACCGCACCATTTTAACTTCATCCAAAGATGCGCCGGCTTGGCCTATAAGCAAAGGCAAACGCTGCTTAAACAACCCAACATCACGCACAGTAACATGCAAAGAATCCTCAACTATCGATAAATCCTCAATATACTCTTCACCCTTCAAAAGAGCTGCTACCTGCTTAATTGGTTGTGCTTTAACAGTGAACTTTGTTGTAAAAGTTTTATCAATCATTTGCTCTAAACTCCCTTGACGTAACAGTTTACCCTTATCCATCAGAATAAAAGTATCACACACTTTTTCAAGCTCAGGAAGTATGTGGCTTGAAATCAAAAAAGAAGTGTTCTTTTCTTTATTCAATGACGTTATTAGTTCAAGTATTTTTGCACGATTTAATGGGTCTAAATTTGAAGTGGGTTCATCAAGAAGCACAAGCTCCGGATTACCCAAAAGCGCCTGTGCTAAGCCAAGTCTTTGGCGCATTCCCGCCGAATACCCGCCAATACGTCGGTCATGAGCCGCGTCGTCAAGCTCAACAAGTCTCAAAAGCTCCTTTAGCTCAACTGAAGACTCAGACCCACTCTTCAATTTAGCCATTAGCTTTAACTGCTCAAGACCTGATAGGTGGTCATAGAAGGCGAGTTTTTCGTACAAAACGCCCACTTTACGGCGAATAGCGCAAGAATCATTCCAGCAATCAAATCCAAATAGTTCTGCTTTACCGGCATTAGGCTTGATTAAACCTAAACTTAGCCGGATGGCTGTTGTTTTACCTGCACCGTTTGGACCAATTAACCCATTGATACCTTGGCTTATTTTCAGACTAAGGCCATCAAGTGCAGTTGTAGCGCCAAACCGTTTTGTTACAGCCTTAAATTCACCAATGACTTCACAACCCATAGAGACACCTTACGGAATATTTTGATGAGAAAGGGATTTTTAAGGGCTTATTTGAGTAAGTCTTTCGTTTCTCTCTTTTTTTCTTTTTTAAAGCTTTATAGGAAATAGACACAACCAAGATGAACACTATAACAAATACAGATATTAAAATGACTACTCCAATTGAGGGTGACGCTCCCTCTAAGGTAAAATTTAAATTTTCTGAATAATCGAGTAAATCATAAATTCCATCAACAATAAACATAACGCCTAACTTGTTTAAAAGTACGTCATTAAGTCGAACTGAAGCATGAGTAAGTACACCGGTTCTTGGGTCAAAAAACAAGTATGGTGCCGGGAGGATTTGTTCTGATGAGTTATCTTGTTCATAAAAAGTTCGAACCACTTTTGAAGTTACACGATAATCATTAATTAGAGTTGTTGGTCGTCCTTCCATGAGTACAGTGCCAGATAGCGTTAGGTTTTCTGTTTGGTAGAGTTGTATAGTGTTGCCATCGATTAAAGAAGTTGGATTTACGATAAATATTGTTGGAGTGGAATCTATGTAAACCCGGCCATTTGAAACAGTCGCCGGCAAAGATACTTCATCATAATAATCATCAAATGTTAGCATAAACTTGGCAGTATATTCACCTTCAGGTGATTCTTCCATAGAAAAGGTAAAACGCAATGTTTCAGGAAAACAATCTGTTCCGTTCAAAAATCGTACCCAAAGAGTTGGTATCGTACCATCTGGGTAAGGCTCCGATGATGAACGGTGTCCTTGGAACGTGACGTGAAACGTTGATGGAAAAGAATTATCTGCACTTATTGTTGGAATGGAAAAAAAGAGAGGTAGGAGGCATAGCATTGTGCATAGCACTCCTAATGTTGGGTTTTTTAAGTCCAAGTCTCGTAGTCTCCGCCGTATCTAAGTGGATATGCTGGGGGACTTAGCCATGCCCATGCATGCACATAGAGCCCAGTCCACGCTTGCCCTGTAACCTCTGAATATACAGTCGATATTCCTGGTCCGTCTACAAAGTATGTCTGACTTGTACTAGCACCCCAAACGTCTGCCCATGCGTCTGATGCAGTGAATTTGGTGGGGTCACTGGTCAGCCACTCACCGGTAACTTTTGCATATATACCCCAACCTATGCCGCCTGTTCCTTCTTGATGACTTCCGGACACTGCAAGCACTGGAGCGACAAGCATTGCCAGCATTGCAACAACAACCACGCCAATCATTAAAGCCGAAATGATTTTTTTCATTTTTTTCATCTTTTTTACGCTTAAGTGCAATAGGTTATTTACTGACTGGTATATTTAATTCGATGCTCTAGTACAAAATGGTCTAGAACCTAGAACAGCCAGATCTAGACAACAAATACTAATAGCAC
>JAAZFA010000021.1 GCA_012511995.1 Thermoproteota archaeon
ACCCCAGTTAAATCTCCACTCCAACCACTAAACACATAACCGGAAGCCGCCGTAGCGGTCAAACCAACCACCGCACCAGAAACATACAAATCCTGATCAGGGTCTCTAGAAACAGAACCAAAACCAACAGTACCAACAGCTAACGTGTATCCAACGCTCCCAGGAGTAATAGTTCTTGTAGGAGTAACCATTGTAGTTCCATCAGTTTTTCCGTCGTTGGGGGTAACCTGGCAGCGCCATCGGTCGCCAATTTCAGTATCATATGAACTAATTGTGCTATGGCTGCTTAAGCCGTATCGGGTGTCACCGTATCTTTGTGCAACCATAGCAGAAGAAACTTCAAAGGGGTAAAGCCTAACCTCATCTACAAGCCCCGCAAAATCAGTTCCGCTACCAAATGCTACTTCAAAAGGTCCATTTGTATCTAAAATGTTACCAGAATAAGATGAATCCAATAAAGTGCGTACTTCCACTCCATCGATATACATGCGTAATCCACTACCAGACTTGTAGGTGCATACTACATGATGCCAATCACTGACGCCAGATGTCACATAAATAGGACCAAGAACATACTGCATAGAGCGTGTACCTATCTGCCATGTAAACATCAATCTTGAACCTTGATTTTGACAATCTAATTTATAGGAGATATCTGTTCTGGAATTATAACGGTCCGTTTTTGAAATCAACCTCTCCGAAGTAGTGGATTGCGTTTTTACCCAACATTCAATTGACATTTCACTCCAAGAGCCACCGCCGTCATACCTGTTACCTGATTCTTCAACTCTTATGAAATCGTTGCCATTAAACGAATAAGCGCCACCAACTACTCCATCAGGTGTCCAAGTTGCCCCAAACACGTTTCCAAAAACGCCATAAGCGTAATCTTTAGTTACCGCAAATCCGCTATACTCGTCTTGCAAATCTGTTTTGGTTTCAAATGGCAAGTTTAAGTTACATAATGAAACGCTGTCTTTCTGCCAATTGTAGATGTTTGTAACCTCGTCACCGTCTGCATCAAAAGTATTTTGAGGAGAAGCCACAAGATTATCAGAATCTCCTGACCCAGTTAATGAGGGTTGATTTTGTGTTGGCGCGGTATTGTGTACTGGTGGTGGATCAACAATCGGTTGAGTGGTAACGGGGCGCTCAAAAGGAACATACTCTGAAACGCCGGTTCTTCTTTCACTGTAAAACTGCACTTCACTTCTTGCTCGAGGGTTAGCAGCTATTCCAGGTGTCTCAAAACAGTATATTACTCCACCTTGAGTTAGCACAAGCACTTCATTTAATCCGTCTTTGTCAACATCTTGTACAACCGCATCAATAGCTCGATGACGTAGCCCAGTATTTAGGTAAACAAGTTCGTAATTATGGTTGTAAACTTGAAGAGTTCCTTCGTTGGCGTTGTTAATATGGTCAAATGTAACAACTAATATATCCATAATTCCGTCACCGGTTACTTCACCTATTGTTGGTCCTTTCCAGGAGCGCCCCCCCGTTATGGTAGTATCAATCGACTTATCAAGAGTCCAATCCCACAAATCGAAGACTGTCACATAATTAGACCTCCCCTCGAAGCCGTCAGCGCTTAGAATTTCAATATTACCATCACGGTCAAAATCATATACTGATGATTGATAGTGATTTGCTCTACCAGAAATCCGACTTTGACTTAACTGAACACCTAGATCGTTATAGAGTGGTTGCCCCGTAGCAGAGTCTAAAACGCATACTCCACTACGCAAATTAGTCGAAACAACATCGATTACACCATCTCTGTTAACATCAACTAACATTGGAATGTTACTACTTCCACCCCAATCATAAACTTGCCAACGAACCTCAAGTGTGTCAGCCCAAAAAGAAACGATTCCTCTTCCCCAACTTCCATCACCATAATAAACATCCCGCTCGTTCATATACAATTCGACCCTTCCGTCGCCATCAGTGTCACATAATGCTAAACCACCCGCACAAGGATGCCAAACCTGAACTCGATTTCGTTCAACAACTCTATTAGTTGTCGAATCCCACTCATAATGAATTATTTTACCTGTACTAGGAGCCTCTTCGTATGCCATAGCAGCTATGTATAAGTCAGGATAACCGTTGCCATCGATATCGCCAGAAACCGGACTAGAATCTATTCTTCCGCCACCTAAATTAGTAAAAGAAGCCATTGTACTACCATCCTTAGCGTGTAAAATATAAACACCAGCAGGATGCTGAATAGGAACCACTATCTCAAGGTCACCATCATTATCCATATCAACCATATGAATCTGACATGTATCACCAATGTTACTAATCGTCCTAGTCCATATCACAGCCCCTGTTTGACCATTAAGACACGTCACACGACCACCACTATTAGGAGCTACTGGACCCCCAGCATGAAAAACTTCTTCACCAGGAATATTAGGTAGTACATCAGCGGTAAGGAGAGCTTCTCCGCCCCCAGCTACATAGCCAACCCATTTACGAGTTAATGGAGTTGGGGCTTCCGCTGCTGAAGAGATGTTAATAAAAGAAAAGGGTATCACTGTTAAAATCATTAAGATTATCAGAAAGATAACGTTTACTATTTTAGATTTTTTTAAGAAATGCACTAAAAAAGACATTGAACTTGTATCCCCTAGAAAAACAAATTACCTATTGTTTGATTACTCAATTAAAAATATAAAGTAATGTTGTTGTTGACATGCAACAACTGTTTTCAGAATAGAGCGTTTACCAAAAGAAGTCGAGTTTAAATCAAGGGGATATTTGCGAAGAGTTCCCAATCGAATAGTCTTTTTTCAAGTAAATTTCAAACTGTGAGTTATTAAACACTCGAATATATTCAGAGTTTTCCAGCAAGTATTCTTGTAACTCAATATAGCTGTTATTGGTGAATGATAAATCATACCGCATAGATATAAAATAAAATGAATTTAATCGAAGAACAACAATATCAGGTTCATATCTTGACATATTTGGTGGAAAATCAACCAACTTCAAATCCTTTGAAAGATCAGCATATGCTGCCAACTGTTGACTGCTAGTCATACTCAGGGTATGTTTAGACAAATCGAACTCTGTTGTTAAGTACACTAAACCTTCTTCAGCTAAAGGCGTAAATGTATTGTAGGATTCTTTGCTGTAAGCAACGACAGGAAAACTGCAAACAAGGAAAAAAATTAGTACATAAATAGGGAATTTCTTTTTCAGCGTTGAGTTTACTATCCATCCGCTAAAATAGGTAGCAATACAAGCTGCGCCAAAAATCAACAGGAAAATAAGGCCTCTACCCAGTAAAAACCGCTCACCTGAAGAGGAGAAAAGAAGATAACTCATAACTGCAGAAAAGATTGCGGCTATAGCTAATTCTATCCGGGTAATAGTTAGGTGGTCAATTTTGCGCTTTGACATAAGCGTGAATAAACTGGAGAACAGTGTTAACAAAACACCGCCCAAAAAAATTGCGTACACAAAAAGGCCAAGTTGGCTAATTTCGGGATAGATGAAGCCCTGACCTTCAGTGGTCCATTGCATGCTGGAAATTAGATTTTTTAAAAAGTTCAAGTTTACTACGTTTAAAATTGATTTTTCTACGCCAGCATAATTTGGGGCTGCGCCATATGTTGTCCATAAAGTCCAAACAATTGCTAAAAAAACAAGCAGTATAATAAGCGTAGGTCTAACAGTCGGCTTAAACGTATGCGATGTTAAACTTTCTTTTAATAAACGAAAAGAGACATTTGTAAGTAGAAAAACAAGAATCACTGAAAAAAGGTAAACTCCTAAAAATATCGGCGAAATTGGATGTGTAAGGACCAATGCCAGAACAACTAACATGTTTAAGGCAAATGCTTTAGCGTTTTTGTAGGTTGTAAGTATAAGTGAAATCAACAAAAGAACAGTTCCTGTAGCAAAAGGAGAAACATGTGGTTCTAGGTAATGTAGAGCTGGCAAAGCAAGTAACATCGTAAGAAAAGCCGTGTTCTTATTAATGATTCGAGACACAAAAAAGTAAGCTAAGCTAGAAATTAATGCTATACATATGGGCGGAAAAATGTATAAAGTGTAAGTAACAATATCCACCTTCAATAGTTGTTCAGCGCTAAAAGTTATCAGGAAAGATAATGGGTAGCTTCTACAATACTGAGTCAGAGGGTATTCTAAACCTTCCCAGACAGATGGAAAATATGTCCCTACTCCACCATGCCATAAACTATCAGGACTCCAAGAAAAACCACCCATTAGAAAGGGTGTATAGAAAAGCATGAAAGCTAATTGGACTAAAAGGGCTATGTCTAGCCATCTTGAGCGTTCTTTTAGCGTAAAGCCAAAGAAACAAACGGTCATAAATAAACCAATGATAATCCAATAGTAAGGAAAGAGCACATCTATCATTGCCAAAGCATTACTTTCAACTGTAGTGACGTATTGCATTTGTAGGCTTAACACTAGAAATAACCAAAAAGAGAATAAAACCAAAGAGATCGAAAACAAAAGTTTTGAGTTAGCCCTTTGTATACCCATTTCCCGCCTACGTATTAGAGATGTCTGACCATACGGATTGTAATTTTCCGGTTTTAGAAAGTGGAATTTCATCAAGAAAAGCGATGTTTAGATCTATTTCTTGGGGGATTTCTAAAAGTGTTTTTAAATGATTTTTGAATTTAAAAACCATTTGATCTTTTGGAATGGAGTAAGCATTCATTTTTAAATTTATGTCTATAGCATCAATCTTTCGCTGACGAATTTGGTACTGGTCAATATCTTTATAGAAGTTAAATGTACTAATGGCATAGTTAAACACCATCGGCGATAATATTTTATTGTTTGGAAGCGATAAGAATGAGTCTTTTCTACCCATGATTATCTTCATTAAGGGTAAATTGTTGCCACATGAACAAGTGTCGCTCGTAGAAACTCCGATGTCACCTATTGAATACCTAATGAAGGGCATAGCGTAATTAAAAAGACTGGTATAAGTTACCGTACCCTGCTCGTCGTCTGCAACTGAAAGACCTGCCCTATCCAGAAACTCGGTTATCACACTGTCAACGTCCATATGGTAGCCTTCGCGGTTTAGACATTGCCAGGCTGACCTATCTATTTCAGCGCAACCAAATTGATCACAGTAAGGAGCGTTAAAAACGTCCTCTATACAACGTCTCGATTGTTGGTCAATGAATTCGGCATTACCGAAAACTAAGTGAGGTTTTATTGATACTATATTCCTTTTTTTAGCTTCTCTTGCTAACATGGCAACTGAACCGGAGTAACCGTCTAAAACATCAGGTTTTGCGTCAATAACTTGCTGAATTTTTTTATCGGATGTTTCAAACAGAGATACACAGTTTTGAGCAAAAATTCCTAGTTTTCTTTGTATGTTTGTTGTATCCTTAAAATGTGTTGGTGCTGTCAAAACAACCCAACGATCTTTTGGCTTTTGACCACAAGCAATGTTTGCCCGCATATAGATTGCTTTTCGCCAAGCATCTTCTGTTGAGTTGATGTATATAACAAAAGGAGTTCCGGTTGATCCGCTTGTTCTAACTTTTTTTAAAGAATTAAGATTATATTGATTTGAAACTAATAGTTGAGGATCTTGCTTTTTGAAAAACTCTTTTTTAACGACAGGAAGTTTTCCTAAATCCTCAATCTGATTTATCTCATCAATATTAACTCCATTTTCTTGGTATAATTGACGATAAAAAGGCACATTGTTATAAGCATATTTAACAATATAGCGTAGTCGCTTGTTTTGATAACGTTTGATTTCACTTGGACTCCAATGGAGGCGTTTATTTGCTAATCGGAGAAAATATAGAAGTTTAAACAAGTTAACCATTTAATGAACCTCTTTAAAAGCGCTTGATAAAACAAGTTGATAGTAATATATTACAAGAATCAATATTTAGCTGTTCTGTATTGAACTCACTCTTTGCCCCCTATGAAATTAACAGCTGTTGTTCTATCTATGGTTTTCCAATATACTGACTTTTTAAAAGAAAAAAAAAGACCTATTAACAAATAAAATTGATGAAAAAAAAAGCTTGAGAGCAAACTAGCCATGCGCATTGAAACTAAGGTTAAAGAGAAGGTAAACACAATTAGTAATGTGAAAAGATAAAGAAGAAGATTCTGTGAAAGTATTACAGCTATACCCAACAGTGACATACCTACAAATAATAACACAGGACATAAAACAAACATCAATAGTTTGAGAGGAAAAATAAGGCGGCCAAAATTTCCATAATTCCGATTAAAAGCGATATCGCGATTTCTTATAAATACTTGCAATAATCTCATTGCGCGCCTGATTTTTTGCATTTTTTGTTGTTCAAGACTCTCAGCAGAAGGTTCGTAGATAATGGAATTCGGAACGTACAAAAATCTTAAGCCTTTTCTAATAACATTTATAGCAATGTTGCCGTCTGTGC
>JAAZFA010000253.1 GCA_012511995.1 Thermoproteota archaeon
ATCCCAAAATCTCTCCTCGTTTTCAGAAGCTTAACTGAATTAATGGGAGGTGTCGGTATAGTATTTTTAGTCCTCGCCTTCTTCCAATCAAAACGTGCGTTACCCAAATTGGGAGGCGTGCTAGGCATTGAAAAGCTAGGCAAAAACCTTAAAAAAATGTTTTTTTACGTCTTTTCCATCTACAGCATTTACATTATAGTATTTACAGGGCTCTTCTATGCTATGGGATACACCAATGTGGTCGCAACGGGTTCATTTGTCATAGACACAGTGACAGGAGGTTACACACCAACGACACTACAGTTGCAGCAATACCTCTCACTTGCCCCAAAAATTCTCATGACAATCATGATGCTTATCGGCTCTATTAATTTCGCTTTTAACTATTATTTGCTAACTGGGAAATTCAAGAAGCTTTTATCTCAAGAGGTGACCGTGTTTCTATGCATAATATTGTTTGCAAGCATAACAATCGTACTACTAACAAACGTCAACTTTTTAGATTCTCTGTTTCATGTTGTGAGCTTGTCTTCAACGGCTGGAACAACGTTCTTAAATATATCCTCAAATGCCAATGTGCTTTCAATTCTTACAACTGTGATGTTGATAGGTGGATGCGCATTTTCAATGGCTGGCGGCATTAAAATCGCGAGACTTTTAACTCTTGGAACATCAGTTGGGCACAGCTTTAAATTAGCATTCACTAAAACAAAAAAAACAAAAAATAAAAACAGCAGTAACACTATGTCTGAAGCTTTACCAGCGTTAGCGTCAATACTTCTATTCATAACGGTATTAATCGTATTTTCATTGCTCTTTTCAACCATTGGAGTAAGCTTCCAAGATGCACTCTTTGAGGTAGGTTCAGCGCTTTCCACGACTGGGGCAACATTGGGCGCTGTGTCAGTAACCATGCCAGCATTTTATAAATGGTTGATAATTGCAGCCATGACAATTGGTAAAGTAGAAATATTAACTATAATCACAGTCTTAACCCCAATAACTATTAAAAAGCTTAAGCGGAAAACAATTGCGTAGAAGGTCTAAAAGCTTTTAGGGAGAACAAGCAAGTATTAACATGATTAAAATGTCTAAAATTGTGCGAGTCGGCGTTACTTTTCCACCTGATTTATTGAAAGACTTCGATGAGATAATTAACAAAATGGGTTATGAGAGTCGAAGTAAAGCTATTCAAGACGCTGTACGCCTTTATGTTTCTGAACGAAAATGGTTACAAGATGAGAACGCAAACCAAACAGGCGTAATCTTGATGGTCTATGACCACGAGAAACGTGGCATCGATAGCGAGTTAACCGAGTCCCAGCATCATCATCAAGAGTTAATCTCATCTACAATGCATATACATTTAGGCGTACGTGATTGCTTAGAAGTTATAGCTGTGAAAGGAAAAGGCTCGGAAATACGTCATCTTAGTGACGAATTAGCTACAAAAAAAGGTGTAAAAATTCTTAAATCTGTGATAGTAACGGTTTAACTGTTTATTTCACTTTAAACATGCGTTCAAGGGACGCATAAGCTTTTTTGGCTATTTCTTCAGGAACAGTGATTACATTTTTTTCATCTTTAAGAGCTGTATAGACTCTTTCTAGTGTTGTTAGCTTCATGTTTGGACAGATGGCACCCTCATAAACGATGTAAAATTTTTTATTTGGATTTTCTTTGCGCAAACGATGAATGATACCTTCTTCAGTGCCGATGATGAATTCTTTAGCGGTTGATTTCTTAGCGAAACAGCACATCTTAGAAGTGCTACCTATAAAGTCGGCTACTTGGCGCAATTCCCTGCTACATTCTGGATGTGCCATAACGACTGCATGGGGATGCTCCATCTTTAAAACTCTAGCATCTTCTGGCTGAAACAATATGTGTGTCGGGCAAAAACCGTTTGTAGGAATCGGAACCACGTTTTTACCAGTCTTTTGGGCTACATAATTTGCCAAGTTACTGTCGGG
>JAAZFA010000254.1 GCA_012511995.1 Thermoproteota archaeon
AATCAATATGCGGATCAAAAAAAGCCGTAAAACACGGCCAATAAAAATCCTACTGGGAAGCCACCAACAGAATTTAAAGAGAAGTAATTGTATTGTTTTTATAGATTAGAGATTGCAGGTCTACAATCTGACCGCATAGAGCATATCGGGGATCCGGCAGTAGCAGATTCCCTGTTTTTGCTGCGTATTACAAGAAAGGTGCGAGCCAACGCCACTTTACAGGTTAACAACGTGATCTACGAAACGGATTACTCGTTAACCGGCTCATCGGTTGAAGTCCGTTACGAGCCGGACTGGATAGGGCAACCGCATCGCAAATTGCCTCTTTACATGGACGGGGTTCACGTGGGCGATGCTTCATTTGTCCAACTCCACGACAATGCCGTAAAACGCAGACCTAAAGGCAGGCCATCCGCTGAATCATCTTCAGAAAAGGAATCGGAACAGCCACTTTCGCGGGTTTCGTACGTAAAGGCCGTGAAAGGGGATGATGACTGATGCGGTTTTTGCAGTTTTTCGGTTTGAAATTCAACCCGTTTCGCAAAGATGTGCCTATTGAACAACTATTCTCTTACCGCTCCGGCACGGAGCTGCGTTTCCGCCTAGGGTATCTCCAAGAAACCAGAGGCATGGGCCTTGTGATAGGAGAACCGGGAGTAGGTAAAACAACGGCGCTGCGAGCATATTTAAGGCAGCTCAACCCCGCCTCCTATCACGTCTGCTATTTTGCTTTGTCCACCTTAAACGTACGAGAGTTTCTGAGTGGGTTAGCAGTTGAATTGGGCGAAGTTCCCGCCTTCCAGCGCGTTAAAACCATTCGCTTGATTCAACAGACAATTCAGGATATGTTCCACGAGCGCAAAACCACGCCGGTAATCGTTCTTGACGAGATGCACTTAGCATCTAACGCGGTTTTTGATGAATTGCGCCTGATTCTAAATTTTGAGATGGATTCGCAGAATCCCTATATTTTGATTCTGGTTGCACAACCGCCTATTCGGGCAAAACTCAACCTTAACACTCACACTCCTTTACGTCAGCGAATTCAAGTGAGCGCCACTTTACGTGGCTTAGAGGAAGGGGAATTAGCCAACTATTTATCCACCCGATTGGCATTTGCCGGAAACGATGAAGAGATTTTCCAAACCCAATCAATTTCGGCCATCTATTCCATCAGTAACGGCCTACCCCGGCAAGTGAACAATCTGGCGACCAACTGCCTCATTTACGCCTGTCAACAAGGGGAAAGGTACGTAGACGAAGAATGTGTCTACCAGGCCGCAAATGAGCTAAAAATCTAAACTAAATACGTTTACGGCCATCTTAGAATTTTAAGATGGCCTCTTTTTTACTAGCAAGGCTAAATTAATTTGAGAAAGATTCTATCGAGGCTCAAACAATGTGAGACTGACTCTTTAGACAGAGCCTAATTCACCCCAAACACTGTGAGAAAAAAAGCCCATACAATTTGAGAGATAACACCTCCATCAAAGACTTGTATGCGCGATTTAAAGAAAATGAGGGATTCCAACAAACCAGGGGACTTATCCGCTTAATGCGGCTGATTGTTAGGCAGTTGTATCAAGGAGATAAACCTCAGGCAAAACAAAGGCAGCTGATCAGTGTCTTTGACTTTGACCTGAGCCAGCAGGATGTGTTCTCTGCCATTACAGATATTAAGCCGTCTCTAACCAATGCAATAGCCCACGACATATTTTCTAGCGGAAAGGCAGTAGCGGAGATCGTTGATTTGAATCTAGGGGAAACTTCTATGCAGGAGTTAAGCAAGCTAATCCTTGTGGCCTCCCTCGCGGATGTCCCAAATGCACTATTGGGGCTTACAGATAAGGAATGCATCGGCTATCTAGCTAGCCCTGGAAGGGATATTACTCGCTACAAAAAAGCAATGGATGAGTTTCTCATGAGGGCTTGGTACTTATACACAGACAAGGATGGGCGCATCTATTTTAGAAATACCAAGAATTTGATCGCAGAGATGAACACCTTAGTTGATTCGTACGATCCTGACAACGCCATAAAAGAGCTCAGGGTATTTCTTGAGGAGAAATTCAGACCGAAACTGGGGGACTGCTACCAGGTAGTGCAAGTCTTTCCTGCAGTGGACGAAATAGCCATTTCCGAGGACAAGAACACACTTGTACTATTTGATCCATATACAGGGAGCAGTAGCAAGTATCCTGGTCTGCATCCAAACTTGGCTGAACTGTATGAGGATACGAGTTATAAGAATAGAATTGCGTTTCTGTCAGGCCAGAGGAGCACTCGGGAAAAACTAATTCGTGCGGCCAAAGAACATAAAGCCATAAATGTCATTATTGAGCGAATGGATGAGGAGAAGACACCCGAAAGCAACCCTCAGTATAAGAAGGCTGACGAGAAGAGAGATAAGATCAAATTGGAGCTATTGCAGGCTGCCAGGGAAACATTCATCAGTCTCTATTATCCTGCTAAGAACGGGCTTATGAAGGCTGATTTCCTGATGGAGTTTGCTGGAAATGACTACAACGGGGAGAAGCAGATCAGAGATGTTCTGATCAAGCGTCAGAAATTCACAGAAGACATCACTAGCGAGACGTTTAGAAAGAAATGTGAAGATCGCTTGTTTACCCAAAAAGAAATGCGTTGGATAGACATTAAAGAACGAGCGGCAACGAATCCGCTGTGGCAATGGCACAAACAGGATGCCTTGGATTACTTGAAAAATGACATGTTGAAAAAAGGGATGTGGCGAGAAAATGGTGGTTATATTGAGAAACCGCCCTTCCCTAAAGAGAAGACCGAGGTGCTTGTTCAAGAGTTGCGGCGGGATGAAGATACAGGCGAGG
>JAAZFA010000255.1 GCA_012511995.1 Thermoproteota archaeon
GACATATTCCATCCACTGTACTTGGCTTGCGTCGCTAACAGCTGGGACCCCGTTGGGGAATCTTGCTGCTTGTTCGTTTTGTTTTGTGCCTGCAGAGATGTCTATAACTGTACCGGTGATGGTTACTGTGCCGTCCATAGTTACGCCTGAACCTGGTGCTGATACTGTGGTTTGGCTTGGACCTTTACCGATTGCATAAACCTGTGCGTCGTAGTTATTCCAGTATACTGCAATTTCGTCTGCTACTGCCATAGTCATTGGGTATGCCCATCCAACTATGCTCCAGATTTCTGAGCCATCAGTTACATTGAGTGCTTTGACGCGTTCGCCTTTGTAGAGTCATACAAAACAGAAATATACATCCACCCATAACATAACTAACCCCTATAAACCAACAACCCCCACCCGTTAACTACGTCTTCACACTATATTTTTTCTTTTACCACTACAACAAATCCTGCATTCACACTTACCACTCAATCTTAAAATCTTCCTGCTCAATAACACCCAAAAAAGCATAGAACCCCCTAAAAACATTATTTCAACTTCACCAACCATCTACAACCATTTAACCTTGCCATACTCCATCATAGGCAAGGGCAACACTCCACTAACCAAGAGTTCTAGCCTTTCTTATGCTTTTGAACACACCCGGTTTAGCTAACACAAAAGAGATAACCCAGCAAGGTTGATGACGTATACAGGGTGGTAGTAGGGCAGCAGTATGAACAAGCGGCTTGTCAGTGAGGGTATGTATGGGTGGTCTGTGTAGTTTGCTCTTTTTCGGTCTTTTCGCTGGAGTCTTTTGCTTGTATGCATCGTTTTTCTTTTGTCATTTAGTTTAAGTTGTGTTTAACTCTTGGATTTCGAGGTCTGAAAAATTTCTGAAATGTGAAGGTTTTTTGTTTAATACACTGTAATTTAGCATGCAAGCAACCTAAAAAAGCAAATATTACTAATAAACAGAGATTTTTCTCAAAATCCAATGTTTATGGCTTACTTTCTGTGGGAACATCGTTTATTCAGCCATTTAAACAAAACTCTAAACTGATTGATTACAAGCTTAAACCAGATAAGCCTTTCATGCATAGAAATAGAAGCATAAAGTTCACCTCTAAAGAGTTGGATGAAGGTAATGGCAAGCTGAGGCTGTTTCTCTATGAGGATGTATTGCTTAGGGGCGAGGAGCATTCTAACCTGATAAAAATACAAGTTACGCAGGAAAAGCAGGGTGTTGGGGTTGACGAGAGTAGGCTTGGGAAGGTTTCGATTTTAACTAATTTGGACTGGGATGGTGAGAGGGTGTATGAGTTGTTTAAGGAGAAGGAGGATGTTGAGTTGGTTTTTGATGCTATGAAAAATGAGTTTGAGAATGACAAGTGTTATCTTGGGGATAGTGATGCTGTGAGGGGTTATTTTTTTGTTTCTTTTCTTTCGCTTTATTTGTATTTTCGGGTGCTTGAGAGGATAAGGGCTGCTGGTTTGACGTGTGATCTTTCTGTTGAGGGGCTGCTTTTTTTGCTTTCAAAAGTGTATATGGTTAAATACAATGATGGAAAGGAGAGGTTGACTGAGATTCCGGCAAAGGTTGAGAAGTTAATCCCGGTGCTTAATTTAGAGAATGTATTACCCTAAAACGTATGCAGCTAGGGCTAAAAAATCATTTTATTAATTTTTATTCATTTTTAGTATACTTAGTTATAGCATAAACCACTTTATAGTTGTCACAATGTCAGTCCATCCAACACTAAATAGAGCTACTAATATTCGAAAAGGAGTGTTTCAATTTTTAAGAGCAGCAACTTTTATTTGGGTAATGTTTAATGTTTTGTGTGTTCTGGGCAAAGTTTGGGTGCCTCGATAGCTCAGCCCAGTAGAGCGGCTGCCTTGTAAGCAGCAGGCCGCGGGAGCAAGGCCCGCTCGAGGCTCTCTTAAAAAATTATACATCTCCAATTTCTATCGCGCTTATGACGCATTTGCATTTCCTATGCAGTTCCATATCTTCAGTAACTAATAGTAAACCTTCTTTCTCTGCAATATATGCATATGACGCATCATAGGACGTAAGGTTTCATTTTAAAACTATTTAAAATAGCATCTATTTCACGATTGTTTATTTTTTTTCACCTCTGATAATGTGTCAAAAAAACATGTGCCGCTGACCCACAGTTGATTCTATTTACCTTTGCTTCTTTCCAAAGAGTCTTGCCTATTTTGTATTCTGTCAAGGAAATAACTGCGCATTGTTCCAGGCAAATGTCTGCGCAGAAAGCAATAGAGGACACAACGGAGACGCATCTAGAAGATATTTACATTTCTTGCCTCGTTTCTTGAATGTCCCTTACCTATGCCTCCACCGTAACTTTCCTCATTGCATGTCAACAACGTTTCAGTGCGTCTTTTTGTTTTGGCTTTCTTTTCATCTACAAGTTCGTCAAGTAGGTTTTCAATGGCTGCTTTTGATGTCGTTACACATTTTTTTCGCTTCGACTTTTAAGCTTTTTAAGTTCTTACGGATAGAACCTCTCGCTAAACAAACAATCTGAAAACAATTAACTGTCATTGTATACAGCAAATATAAAATTTGCCAAAATTTCGGAGGTTAACAGATTACATTCGGAATTGCAGTCGATTTTCTAAACATCAAGCGCAACAGCTACCACCCCAATCGAACGCACGGTATGTTTTTTTGTTGACATATTAGGACAAAAATATCAAGGTACCTCGAAACCTAAAGGGGTCTAGATGGTCGACCCCGCCGTACATAAAACGCTGTAGGTAAAGACAGTAAGGGGCAGCCAATAGAAGCTCCTATTTTGCGCTTTATATAAGGTGGGATGAGTCATCTAAGAACAACAAAACGGCTCTTATTATAGGGTAGAGGAGTCACGACAGAGCAAACAAAAGCTACTTCGCATGCTTTAAGTAAAAAACAAGGATAAATTAAAAGATGGTTTTGGGGGTTTATGCTTTTTCAGAGTTTTCTTTCTCCCTTAGCTGCAAGCTTTGCTTTGATCGCTTTGGTGTCCGTTATCATAAGCTTGTATTTGCGGGCTTGGGTTGAGACGATTTCGTTCTCGAAAAGCTTCTTTAGTGATTTGAATATTTTTTTAGATGTCTCGCCGGTTTTGTCCGCGATTTCTTGAAGAGTCAACTCTTTGCTTTCGGCTTGCAATGTCGCAACCACTTTATCGTCGGTCTTGTTTAATTTCATGCTTTACCATTACCCCTAATCAGTAGTGTTCCTTTTCACTATGAGTGGGTGGCTTTTTGTATTTTGCGGTAATCTTGAGGGGATTGCAGCAATATCAATGAATTCAAAATGTTAATGGAACTGAGTAAGAAATATTCATCTGTGAACTTATTCACATATTTATACAATTCCGGTATCTGAAGAATGAGTCTGAATTTAACATATTTAAATCTAAGTGGATCCCATTAACACCCTAAAACCGCTCTTTCTAGATAAAACCTCGCAATTACCGAATGCGTCAATAAAAATTTCAGGCAAAGTCTTAGCCCCGATTTTACTTCGAATAACCATTTGAAATTTACCGCCAACTGCCATAACTTTAGGTGCAGATCCAATAATTGCCTTCACAACCTCCATACCAGCACTAACAGGCGGGTTGGACAACACACAATCAAACTGCAAGTTCTCAACAGGTTCATAAAGATAACCATAGAGCACCTGTACATTGCCAACGCGGTTAGCTTTGACATTCTGTCTAGCTAAACGCACTGCACGCATGTTGACATCAGTCATTATCACATGTAATTTAGGATTAGATGCCGCCGCTACAATGCCCACTGCACCATAGCCACAACCAATATCTAACACGCTACCTGTTTGAGGCAGAACCATAGCATCAATCAACACACTTGTTCCCAAATCCACTCTTTTCTTGGAAAAAACGCTTGAAGAAGTCAAAAACTCAAAGTTTCGATCCTGTAAATGTGCTTTAACTATTCTAAATTGGTCATCACATTTAGGTTGTGAAGAAAAATAATGATCTTCACTCTTATGGTTCTTTCCCATCGCCGCTACCGCTCTTCCAAACCTTAGGATAAATATTACGAGGCATCAATACACGCGCCAACGTTGCTACAATACCACGTCGCATATCAAGAATTTCCTGTGTAGAAGCCTGAGCACGACCTAATGCTATTGCTTCCCCTTTTAAAGTAAAAATCGCGACAATGTTAGATTTGGAGATACCACTGTCAACTTGACAAACACCTGGAGCGGTCAAATTTGCGCCATGACATAATGCATCAACTGCTGAGTCACGTACAGTGATTTTTGGTAG
Organism: Thermoproteota archaeon; assembly: GCA_012511995.1. GTDB lineage: Archaea > Thermoproteota > Bathyarchaeia > Bathyarchaeales > Bathycorpusculaceae > Bathycorpusculum. The sequence goes on from JAAZFA010000255.1 coordinate 4,311, forward strand.
CTGCAACAATGCGTTTTCCATAGGTTCGATGAATTTACTAAGATAAGACATATCTTTAGTGCGTTCGTATTCACCAAACCAGTAAGCAACATCATGCAGAGTAACGCTTTTGGCGCTGGTCTCAACAAATGGGCCTGCGCGGGTTCGACGGAGCTCTTGCATGTGAGCACC
>JAAZFA010000256.1 GCA_012511995.1 Thermoproteota archaeon
GATAATGATAAGGTAACCCCACGTGGATGCTTTCTTTCACTCCACCTCAACAACAAGTCACCATACTCTTGAGCCAGTCTAGCAATTGGCTTCTCGCCGAACAGATTTTGAAACTCTTCTAAGTAATACGCCATTAAACCGACAGCAGCAACAGCGCAATCCCGCTTGATTTCTTTGGACTCTGAACCATATACGTACATGTGTAATAAAGCAGCAATACGACTAGCATTATTAAGAGCCTTAGATGCAGCATCTGGAATTTCAGCTAAAACATCAGTTAGGTTTCTTTCAATATGAGTGTTAAACTCCTCAAGGATTAAAGTAGCTTCATGTCCGAAATACAGGGTAACTGTTTCTTCGCAGTCTTGATAAAGCGCCGACTCTTCATTTAACTCTGTGATTCGCGCATAATAAGCCGACATTGCACTATCATCATTTTCTGATTTGTGCTGACTAAACCGGTCTCCTTGATTTGAAACAGGCCAAGTCACTAATGCCCGAGACAGAAAGCCTGAGTCGCGTAAGACGTTCTCACTCCGTGTAATTGCCCGCTCCAAAACTGTTGGTTGAATCATAAGTGACATAGTAAGTTTTGCTGATTTAAGCAATTTATCACCAGTAGTAACTCGCGAAATCGTAACCTCCTTTCCGTCCCAGATCAAGTTGGTATTACTGATGAAGTCCATATTGGCCCGCGTAAAAAAACTACCTGCATCACTTGAATGTAGAGTAACCGACTGATTAACACCATCTAAAGCTGCAAACAATGCTGCTGCTGTAACGTCAGTCAACATTCGCCAAGCTGCTTTATAAGCCATAGGTTTTTGCTGTTCAAGAATCTCGATATCCTTAAGGATCATTTTCTCCTGCTCTTCGTCCCCGTCTCTAATAGCCTTTGTTAACGCACTACGTAAAGTACTTAGTCTAATTTTCCAAGCAATTTTTTTCGCCTTTAGCTCCATGTTATGCTTAATTTGCTCATTCTGAAGACTCTTAATGTACTCAGTCAGAGGCTTCATTACTAAACTATCTGTTGCGGTCTTCCTCTCACCGGACTTTGCAACTACAACAGTAATTAGACCAACCGGCTGAATGTCGCCATAAGTGGTTTTAACCTGAACATAACCTTGTACACACGAAGACAAGGTGCTAAGCATTGAAGTCATGATTATCGGTTTGGGGGATTCAACCTGATTATAAAATGCGACAAGAGCTTGTTTTATCTCATGATTCAGTACTTTCATGGCTTCCTTAAAGCGCCACGATTCTTTGAGGAAAACATCATCTTTACGCCCGTATACTCTTTGTGCTCTATTCATCATTTTTTTACCCTTGTTGGTTAAGTGAATTGATATACTCATAAACATCTACTGCCTTCCAACCAATTGAGCGGGTAGAAAGCTTGATCGGTTTAGGAAAATCGGCCTTGAAATATTTGGACCTTGGATCCATGTCTAGATACAACATTGACTTCGAGCGCCCAAGTAACTTACTGACTTCAGCAATGTTCAAAATTCGGTGCCGTTCAAAAGCAGTAATCGAACTATTTAGCTCAAATGCTGCCCCCTGATAAAAATCAATTGTGTTAGTGATTTGTGCTGTCATAAAGCAATCTCCTACATTAAAGGGTGGTTAAAATAGCTGCTTAGCTTTGCAGCTGCTTGACAGTTATCACTATAAAGATTCTGCACGAGAATTAGGATGAAGGAAAATGCACTGATGAACTAAAAATGCGATAACAAGATAAGCGCCCCTTTAAAATCAACACTGTGACAGTAAGAGCGAAGAATAGATTATGTTTTATTAAAGCGTGTTGGAGCTAGTAATCTGACTGCTGATATATGCTTTTAAAAAGGCATCAGTGTCTCACCTTTAACAAGTAGTATTCCAAGTATGATGACTTTAAGACTCGTAACTAAAAAGTGTCTTAAACAGATTGAACGAAAGCACAAACGTTGACACCGTATAAAAAACATATTGTGAATATGGGTCTATCATTTAATAATGGCCAAGCTCAGCAATACCACTATAGTTTCAAACTTATTTTGTTATTTATAAGCCTATGGAGAAAAGTACATTGATACGACCCTATACAAGACCAATAGATAAAATCAAACTAAAAACAGACTCAGTCAATTTTTCACAATCAATAACCATGTATGACTTTCTACATGTGCTTTTGGAGGCTTTAGGACAACAACCAAATACGGATCAAAACAAAAAAAATGAAGGTGATGCCCAACAACAGTCCGGAAAAAGAAAGCTTAAACGAGGGAATCAACTAAAGTCTTTTGACTACAAAAGAGAACACTACATGGACTCCTTGGAGTCTTTACTCTTAGAATGCTTCACAGGCGAAGAATATAATCAGAAGAACAAAGAAGAAGCTGTAAAACTCTACAGTTTTCTTTTCAAAAGAATTGAAGAACTTATCTATGTCATGCAACGTCAAAATGACCGAGCTATTTTAAGCGGTGCAACACTATCTCCGATAGATTCTTGGGAAAACATATTGATTATCTTGCTAAGTGTTGGATATATTGCTGATGAACTCAAAGATTCTCTCCCGATAGACTGTCCATTTATATACACAAATAAATTAATGTTTATGTTTTTCCTACGGGACTCTAGTATTCCGGATGTTGTTAATGAAATGATAAAAAAACCTTTAGGTAAACTAAAGGGAGACTGGCCTGCGTCTACAATCCTACTCTACGAACAACTAAACAATATTCGCCCTGATAATTTAGCTTCTCTCAAAACGATTAAAAACCACATAAAGACATTAAGAGCTAAAATTGAACTAAATCAAAGTATAAATCCTGAACAGGATCAAACTATAAAACAAATCAAAGGCTCTTACCATGCACTAATGTTTTTATTGCGACTCCATCGAACAGACACAACCACCTCGATGGAACAAATACGGCTTAATCTACAACTCTCCAGTGAATACGCTCATTTATCACTACTGAGGATTTCAAACGATCCTTTGC
>JAAZFA010000257.1 GCA_012511995.1 Thermoproteota archaeon
AACTGCCCTGGATACGACACTTATCTCTTCACAAAACTTGTAGGCGGTTTACAGAAAGGCCGCCCAAACGAGCAAGACCTCAAAAAGGCCCAAGCATTTGCTGAGAACCTAAAACAGACCTATAACATCTTGTTACTCTGCGATACCTCATCACCCCAGAAGTAATACCCTTTTAAACTAATTTAGCCAAAAACTATCCGTAAATGACACTACACACCGCAGGGTTGTTGTATAGTTTTTATTTAGGCAAGCCATCAATGTAAGCCTACGGAAGGTAAAATTCGTTTGAACGGGAAACCGCTCGTAAGCATAATCAGCGCAGGTATGTCAAAATTCGGCAAGCACGAAGGCAGCTTAGGCAGAGAAATTTTCAGCCAAGCAGCAGCAGAAGCATTTAATCGATGCCCCAAACTAGATCCGAAAAAAGAAGTCAAAGCAATGTTCATCGGTCACATGGGCGAATCTTATGAACACCAAGGTCACATGGGCGCTACCATCGCAGACTGGATAGGCATGCGTGGAGTAGCAGCTACACGCGTTGAAGCTGCCTGCGGGTCTTCAGGTGCAGCGTTACGAACAGGAATCTACGCCGTACTGTCAGGACTTAGTGACGTAGCAATTGTCGGCGGCGTTGAAAAAATGACACATCGAACCACAGCAGAAGTTACCGAATATCTCGCAATGGCAGCAGATTATCCATTTGAACAATTCCATGGAATCACATTCCCTGGCTTATTCGCTATGATGGCAACAGCTCATATGCATTCCTATGGTACAACGGAGCAACAATTTGGAAAAATCGCAGTAAAAAACCATCACCACGGTAGCTTAAACCCAAAAGCACATATGCAAAAAGAAATCACACTCGAAACAGTGTTATCCTCAAAATATGTAGCGTGGCCACTCAAACTCTTTGACTGTAGCCTCATCTCCGATGGTGCAAGTTGTATAATCCTAACTAAACCCGAAATTGCGAATAAATACACAGATCAACCAGTTCACATAATTGGTACCGGACAAGCAACAGATGCCATCGGATTATACGAACGTGAAAGCTTCACTTCACTAAGATCAACTAAATTAGCTGCTGAAGAAGCCTACAAATTAGCAAATATCACACCAGACAAAGTTGATCTCGCAGAGGTACACGACTGTTTCACTATTGCAGAATTAATTCATTACGAAGATCTTGGATTCTGTAAAGAAGGAGAAGGCGGTAAACTCGTAGACAGCGGTGCAACAACCCTCGGTGGCAAAATTCCAGTTAATACAAGCGGCGGATTAAAATCCAAAGGTCACCCAGTCGGTGCAACTGGTACCGCACAAGCATACGAAATATATCTTCAACTAACAGGTCAAGCCGAAAAACGACAAGTAAAAGACGCCAAAATCGGCTTAACCCATAACATAGGTGGCTCCGGTGCCACAGCAGCCGTACATATCTATAGGAATGACCAATAATGAGTATACCACTACCCGTAGAGCCTTTCACTATTGAGCAATTCTACAAGTTCCTTCAACAAGGTAAACTAATGGCTGGTATCTGCCAAAAATGCACAAAAATTCACATGCCCCCTCGCCCATTTTGCGACAAATGTGGTTCACAGTTATTCAGTTGGGTTAACATTTCAGGCAAAGGTAAACTAGTCACATACACAGTTATCAATATCGCTCCACAAGAATTCCAAGACTTAACGCCATATACAATCGGTATAGTGGAATTCGCAGGAGGCCTTAGAATCCCCGGTATGATTCAGGACGTAACACAGGAGCAACTAAAAATTGGTATGCCGTTAGTCATTAACTTCGATACTTGTAGCCCACCCCAGCAATGGCCATTCTGGCAAAGATACTATTTCAAGTCTCTCTAACCTGTATCAGCGGCAAATAAGTAGGTCTTTGCATCCAAGCTTATTTTTTGCGATTGAAGCTCAAGTCGTAGAAATAGGCAGTGAGGAATTGTTGAAGGTTAAAGAATCCCCAATTTTCAGGAAGAGAGGAAAACTCCAGCCATCCAACTAATCCTCACCACCAGCAAAGTGCTAAATCGCTTGATTAAATGTTTGGGTTTACCCTTTCTATCTTTAAATGCAGATATTACACCGTTAGGCACTAAAGTTGTTTGATACTTCAGTGTACATACACAACAATCTATTCCTTGCTTTCAAGGATGATTTTTTAGGTTTAACACTACACAGGGTAGTTACTTGGCTTATGAAAGGCTACAGTTACCAACGTATAGACATTTCAAGTAAAATATATCCTTGATCAAACTTACAACTGATTGTCTGTAAAGCTGGGTAACTACCGTAAGTATTAAAGAATGATCGTGACAATAACCATACGTGTATTCAAGCGGATGTGCTATTATGACTGAAATAGTTGAGACCACTCTCACTTCTTCTCCTATGAAGCGAGTTGAAGATTGGAAATCCAGACTAATTGACTTATCGAAGAAAAATAATTTACTCTATTTACGCAAGGGGAAACGTGGAAATCTTACAATAACACACCCCGCTCCTCAAAAGATTTTTGAAGCTTTAGTGGTTGCAAAAAATAGATTAGAATTTTATTTTCCGCCTGAAACAGTCAAATCTGAAATTAACAAATCAAAGAAAATAACGATAGAAAAAAACAAAAATAAAGGAAAGAAAAAAACAAGAGAAAAAACCTCCAACCTTGAAGCAAAGATAGCAAAAGAACCAATAAAAGCGGCAAATGTAGAAGAATCAAAATTTTCGAAGTGCCCTACA
>JAAZFA010000258.1 GCA_012511995.1 Thermoproteota archaeon
ACAATAAAATCTCGACTGGATAAAGGAGAGAAATTTGGTGAAATTGCAAAAAAAGTCTCGCTTTGCCCGTCTAGTAAAAAAGGTGGAGATCTTGGAATCTTCACTCGAGGAAAAATGGTGAAGGAATTCGAAAAGGTAGCCTTTGAACTACAGAAGGGTCAGGTATCGGAACCGGTTAAGACCCAGTTTGGATATCACATCATCAAGCGCTTGGAATGATCTTGTAGGTTTTGGTTACTTTTTACAAAAGGTTTTTTCTTTTCATTTTTCTGTAAGATTCTTTGAGAGTAGTGTGGGTAGTTAGTGTATGTTTGTGTAAGTGTATCGATACATTGTACGATATATCTTTTGTAGACACATGTATTTCGATGTACTGCCACTTAATAGCGAGCTAGGGAGACAAGAGCAAGATGAGTCATAAAAAACTAAAAAATAGTTCTCAACATCAGCGAAATAAGCTATGTAAACTACGCACGAGCCATAGAAAAAGCATAGGTAAACTAAACGGTGTAACCCATGCCAACGTCAACTTAGCAGAGAAAGTCCTCATAGACTACAACCCCGCGCTCTTAACCAAAAGCAATTGAAGCCACCATTAGGCCAAGTCAGTTAAAGTTATCCATGACAAAATCAGCCTCAAAGTAAGCGGTATGACATGCATCAACTGTACTAAAGCAATCAAAAAAGTGCTCAACACAAAAGAGGGCATCTATAAGGCAGTTGCTAATTTTGCCTCAGAACAAGTTTTGGTTAAATACAATTCTCAACGAATCAGCCTCCCAAGCATAAAGAAAGATAGAACAGACATTGGCTATGAAGTGGTTTAGGAACAAAAAAGTATCGAAGACACTGAAGAAAAAGTACGTCAACGAAACATTTGGCGTCTAAAATACTCTTTAGCGGTAAGCATCATTCATATTGATTCCCATTATACTTTTGGATGTGGCTTAATCCTTTGCCTATGGAACAAAAATGGTTCTCATGTTTTTATTAGCTACACGGTACAGTTTATTATTGGCTGGTCATTCTATGTTGGTGCCTACAAAGGGTTACGTAATAAATCAGCAAACATGAATACCTTAATTGCAATGGACACTTCAACTGCGCGGATATACAGCACCATCATTACCTTCACATACCCACCTCTTTGCTCATTCCGCCCGTATTCTTTGATACGTCAGTCATGATTATCACTTCATCTTGGCAGGTAAATTACTTGACGCCATCGCTAAGGGGAGAACTTCTGAGGCTATCCGTAAAATCATGGGCTTCAAGCAAAAACTGCTCGGGTAGTTCGCAATGGCATAGAAACAGAGTTACCAGTAGAAGAAGTACAAGTAGGCGGTTCCATAATTGTGCGTCCAGGGCGAGAAAATTCCAGTCGACGGAACAGTCCTTGAAGAGTACTCTGGTGTAGACAAGAAAGTCATCACTGTGGAATCCATCCTTGTTGAAAAACGCCGGGGTGATTAAGTCATAGGCGCCATCGTGAATAAGACGGGCATACTCAGGTTTCAAGCGACTAAAGTCGGAAAAGATACGGCGCTTGCACAAATTATCGGTCTTGTCGAGGATGCTTTGAGTTTTAAGGCACCTGTACAACGCTTAGCCGACATTGTATCCGGATACTTTACCTGCCATCATTTTAACGGGACAGTATCAGCACTGGTATGGTATTTCCTCTTGAGTGCCGATCACATATTTTTATTAACGGTATTCATCGCGGTGTTAATTGTCGCTTGCCCTTGTGCTTTGGGACTTGCTACTCCGACAGCAATAATGGTTGGTGTCGGGAAAGGCGCTGAGAATGGTATTTTAATTAAAAACGGTGGAACATTAGAGACTGAGTTAATATAGGCGTACTTGAAGCAGAAATGGCCAAGTTTGAGCAGCAGGGAAAAACTGTGATGCTTATGGCAGTTAACGGAAAAGCCGCCCCGGTGTAATTGCTGTTGCTGATACCCTAAAAGAGTGGTCGCTTGAAACGGTAGCATCATTGAAGAAGAGGAGACTTGAAGCCATTATGCT
>JAAZFA010000259.1 GCA_012511995.1 Thermoproteota archaeon
CACACACAACAACAAAAAACACAAAAAACCCAATTAGGACCCAGAAATAAAAACAAAATAACAAAATTACGCAAATAATATATGCCCGCTAGCCTTCAAAGATTTAACAACAAAGGAAAGACAACTACTTTGTCAAAAGAAGGCAAAACACGCACAATCAATGAAATTAACGCGAAAATACGCAAAGGCGACGTACAAGTTTTAACTGCTGAAGAAATGAAAAAACTCGTAGAAAACAGCAGCGTAGAGGTCGCCTTCAAAGAAGTAGACGTTGTTACAACCGGCACCTTTGGAGCCATGTGCAGTTCAGGAGCAGTTATCAATCTAGGCCACGCCGATCCCCCAATAAAAATCGATAAAGCATGGCTAAACGATGTCGAAGTCTGTCACCCTGGAGCCGCCGTCGACTTATTCATCGGCGCAACAAACATATCAGAGAAACAACCCTGCGAATACGGCGGAGGCCATGTTATATCAGACCTCATTGCAGGTAATGAAGTAGAATTCCGAGCCATAGGATACGGCACCGATTGTTACCCACGAACAACCGTAAAAAGCACAGTCACAAAAGATGATCTAAATCAATTCTATCTATTAAACTTCAGAAACTGTTACCAAAGATACAACTGCGCAGTAAACACAAGCGACGAAGTCATCTACACCTATATGAGCAAACTTTTACCAAGACTTCGAAACGCAACTTACTCAGGCGCAGGGGAACTAAATCCTCTGATGAATGACCCAGACTACGAAACCATCGGCATGGGCACTCGCATATTCATAGGGGGAGGACAAGGCTACGTCATAGGCGAAGGCACCCAACACAGCCCCAAAGACCAAGACGGGACAATAATGGTTAAAGGTGATGCAAAAAAGATGTCCCCAGAGTTTATACAAGGTGGTAGCTTCACAAAATATGGAACCTCCATGTACATCGGAATAGGTATACCGATTCCTATTCTCAACATGGGATTAGCGAGAAAAACTGCAATACGAGATCCAGAAATCTTCACAAATGTAATCGATTACAGTATCCCGCGCAGGGACAGACCAAAACTCGGCAGAGTAACCTACCAAGAACTCAAATCAGGGACTATCATAGTCAACGGGAAAAAAGTTAGAGTAAGCTCACTTTCCAGCCTAAAAATGGCTAAAAAAGTAACTAAAATTTTGAAATCATGGATTGATGAAGGCATTTTCACCTTAACGGCGCCTGTTGAGAAGCTATCAACAAACGCTGTCTTCAAACCAATGCGCCAAACCGAAGAGATACCTTTCGTAGTCAGTGTCATGCACCCAGCAATAACCTGCACAGAAGACGAAGAAATCTGTGCGATCGCCAGCCGTATAGTAACTAAATCAGTCAACCACATTGTCGTAATAGATGAAACCGGTAAACTTCGCGGCATAGTCACATCATGGGACATCACAAGGGCAATGGCAGAAGGCAAAAAAGCACTCGCAGACATCGAAACCCGCAACGTAATAACAGCTAAACCAGACGAACCACTCGAAATTGCATCTAGACGCATGGCGCAACACAACATCTCCGCACTACCAGTCATTAACATAGAAAAGAAAGTACTAGGAATAATCACTTCGGAAGATGTATCAAAATTAATCGGGAGAAAATAGACTTGGGAAGAATACTAATACGCTTCAATGAACAGCAGGTATCTGAACCCATTGCTTCACAAATTATCATCGAATATAAAGTACCCATGGCAATCCTATCTGCTCACATCAACAACAAAGGCGGCGAAATCCTAGTCGAAGTTCCCGATGAAATGGAAAAAAAAGTGATCCAAGCCTTCCGCCAAAGGGGAGTAACTATAACTGTCCCAAGACTTATTGACGTAAACATTGATCGATGCTTCAGTTGCGGAACTTGTATAGCCCTCTGCCCTGTGGAAGCCATTAATTTTGATAAAGAAAACACCGTTCAGTTTAATAAAGAAAAATGTCTCGGTAGCAGCTGTAGTATCTGTGTAGATGCATGCCCAGCAAGAGCAATAAAAACCGTCAAACCAAACGGTAACAATAATCAGGTAAAGAAAAGTTGAGCCATAACCTCAAAAAAGAAGCGATCATCCTAAAAGAATCCCAATGCACGATAATTTCTGACCGCATAGATGCTATTGAAGTCGCCAAAGAATCTATCCGTCACAACCGACAAGAACTTGAACTCTACATAAGGGCAAACCCAAAATTTCTCTATAGCCTAAAACCTATTCCTATACCAGAAAAACCCTTAATTGCTAAAATGATGGCAGAAGCAGCACAATTAGCAAATGTTGGACCGATGGCCGCTGTCGCAGGAGCCATAGCTGATATAGCCGTAGCAGATATGAAACGCACAGATTGCGAAGTGGCGGTAGTAGAAAACGGCGGTGAAATAGCAGCAAACTCAAACCAAGCTATCGATGTAGCTGTTTGCGCTGGCGAAGAACCACTATCAAAAAAGTTTGGTTTTAGATTAACAGAATACCCAATCGGACTTGCAACCAGCTCAGGACGTTTTAGCCACGCTTTTAGCTTCGGTGATGCAGAAGCAGCTATCGTTTTCTGCAAAAACGCAAACTTGGCAGATGCCGCAGCAACTTCTATAGGAAACGTA
>JAAZFA010000260.1 GCA_012511995.1 Thermoproteota archaeon
AATAACTGAGGCTAAATGATGTAGAGCCTCAGCATCTAACTTTAACTCATCGGGTTGATCCCAATGCGGGAAATACTGCCGTACCACACTAATAATGTCATCAACGTTTAAGGCAAAAGGGTCCACTTGATGATTCTCTATAGCAACACAAATCTCAATAATACGCTCAAGACGCTCCTTGCCGAGTTTTTTTTCTTGCAAATCAACACGCATCAAACAACAACCTCACGTACAAGAGATTTACCCTCAAGATTTTGAACAGTAATAACATTAGCGTCTTGACCCGCAAAAGTAATCTGACTAGGGGTAATAACAACATACTGTGAAACCGCATCTTTAATCATAGCAACAAGAACTTTAGCAATCATTTCCCGATTCTTAGGATCCATATGAACATCATACTCATCAACTGCACGAAACGGCGAACGAACATGCTGCTGAAGCGCAAGAAGAAAACCCATAGTCGCAGTCGTACGCTCACCGCCACTCTGGGTATAAGCATCCAAAGCCACGGGCTTACTACCCTTAAACCCCACATAGATTTCCAACCCAGCAGTTTCTATCTCCTGCACATTCGAAAGCAACACCTCTCCAGTAGCAAGGGTCTGACCCATGATACGCTGATATTCGACGTTGACACGTTCTAAGAGGTTCTCAACAACAGTATGCCATGCAGCCATACGAGTTTTAACCTCTTCAAGCGTTTTCTCACGATTCTCAGCCACAAGCTGAGCCTTCTCTTTGAGTTCAAGATAAAGTTTAGAGTAAGATTCGTATTGCCGCTCAATTTCCTCTGAAACCGAAGCAAGCGCAGCTAAATGACCATCCGTTAAACCCATTTCTGTTTGAATTTCACCCGCGCTCTTAACCACCGCTATTCGCTCACCTGAATTCTGTGCCTTAGTCAACGCCACATTTAGGTTATCTTGGGCTTCTTTGATAGTTTTCTCAATAGCAGCCAACTCCCGCAAAGCTCGCTCACGTTTAAAATCCAATAAAGCAAGGCTAACACGTTTATCCATAGCTGAAATAGAAATTTTGTCAGTAGAATCTTCAAGATTCCCCAGTTTAGACTGGTTAGACCTGATTAACTCGGAGAGTTTTTGAATTTGCTCACTAGAAGTTTTCTGTAATTCAAGCAGATTTTCGTTTCGAAGTAGTTTAACCTCATTTTTATTAGATACATTTTCTAAAAATTCTAATTCTCCCAACAGTTGCCCAATGAATGACTCCATACATTGATTCTGGGCCAAATCCCGCTCCAAACAAACACGTGTTTCAAAGACATCTTTAATTTCACTACGAATAGCCCGTTGCTCAAGCTCCTGAGCAGCCAACTCACCTATGGTTGCTTGGCGTTCACCCTCTATTTTGCCCAAACTCTGTTGGCTCTTGTTAAAATTAGCCTGCAACCCCTTGACGATAGCTTCTCGACGCTCAACTTCAGCCCAAAGCAACTCACGATCGAGAAAACGGCGTTTAAGCTGTAACTGCTTTTTCTCCTGAAACTTGTCATACTGCTCGCGCCAATAATTTAACGTCTGCTGGGCTTGTTCAAGAAGTTTACCAACAGATTCTTCTTGACTTAAAATACGTGTAAGCTTCGTTTAGCTTGTAAAACGTTTTCTCTGAAAGGTTCAAGCCCCACAGCATCCTCTACCATACGAAGCTTATCGATGTTACTCTGAACGCTAAATTGTTCCACCATATTCTGATGCATAATGATTAGCATATTATCAGGATCAACACCAAATTTACCCAACAAACGCTCCACATCCTGTTTACTAGCTACACGATTCTCCAATTCAAACCAATATTTCCCATCGCGTCGCAGAAAACGTGTTAAAAACAACTGATCCTTGTTATGCCTTGGTTCTGGGCGCCTGTTACCGCGCCTGCTATTATCTAAAATCAACGTTACACGTCCTTGATCCTGCCCCCAGCGAATCAAGTCACTAAGCTTCCTTGAACGTTCCGTGCTGGTCTGACCTAATCCTACTGAAATAGCTAGTAAAAGCGAAGACTTACCTGCCCCATTAGGTCCACCAATTATGTTAACGCCCTTTTTAAACGGCACTCGAGCGTACTCGTAACTCATAAAGTTTTCAACAATAAGTTCTTGAATTAACATTAACTATTCTTTGCCTCTTCACTGGAGCGTCTCACTATGGTGAAGAAGTCTTATTAAAACAATTCCAAAATACTTTGGGATATTACCCTTGAAAAAATCAAGCTTAAGATTTCTTTTTATTTACGATATTTAATAGTATTTCAAAACTGAACTGATACTATCAGAAGCAACACAACTATTGGTAGATAGCAAAAAACAGTTATGCAACTTAAACAATCCAATTAAAAAGTAACCTTGCTCAAAAGCATCAAAGCATACACTACTAATGCAACCAAATGTACCTGCTAAAATGACTTACAAAACCGTTCAAAGCCTACAAATCGATGAAGAACACGAAATTTTGAACTATAACGTTTTTATTTAGAGTATTCACATGGTATCTTTATGAAATTCGCTGAAGTAGCAATCTTATTAAGAGAAATCGCAGACAGATGCCCGAGCCTTGAAGGAGCCACTATCACACTCATCCCACAGAAAGCAATATACCCACACTATCAAGGATACCACATAAACATAAAAGGTAATCTAAACAGAGAAAGCCAAGGCGGACTACGCAAAATAGTAGAAGGCCATGACTTATTAATGCAAATAAAAGCAGACGCAGTCATTGTCTACGAGTCAAGACCTACATAAAATAATTGTTAGCCTACTCTTCACGTTAAATTCACCATTTTTAAGTGTAATTACATTTTAACACCCACAAACCCTTAAAAAAACACAAGCTCCAAGATTTGTTGGTACAATAAATTGAGTGAACCAGATTATCCTTACCCGAAAAACCACTTGAACCGGCAGCTGGCAGAACCCAAGCGCCTCCACCGATGCCGCCGCCCGAACCACCAACCCCACCGCCGCTAAGTAACCCATCGCCTCAGAAATTTACCTGCCAAACCTGTGGCAAAACCTTCACTACAAAAGAAGAATTAACCCTAAACATCGAAACGGTACATATAAGCTCAAAAAAGAAAGTCTAAGAATAAACGTTAAGGACCACTGCAGAGAGTTTGTTGCCTAGAATGGTGCGTTTCAGGCGCCTCGTTTATGTCTTAAAAACAAAGACTGACTTAAACCCAAACACAAAAGCACTACTCCACTTACCGTTAAAATTACACTAACAAAAAACTTGTCAACCTCCCTATAAACAACACCCACACCCTTTGAAAACTCTACACCAACTGGAATAGAACACTCTTCAACACCCAAATTAGTTACAT
>JAAZFA010000261.1 GCA_012511995.1 Thermoproteota archaeon
GATTCTACTTATAGTTTAGTGGTTACTTTATGACTTTGATTGTTGGTGTCTCGGGTAGTCCAAGAAAGCAAGCTACTGAATACATCTTAGAACAAGCGTTGGTTATGCTTAAAGAGAAAGGGTTTGAAACTGCGTTTTGGACTGTGAGAGGTAAATGGCTTGAGTATTGCACTCACTGTGATTTCTGTTTGACAAATAAGAATTGTCAAATCCAGGATGATATGGAAGAAATTTACGAGTTATTGGCTAAAGCAAAGGGTATTATTTTTGCTAGTCCTGTTTATAATGGTGGAGTGAGTGCGCAGATGAAAGTTGTTATGGATCGCTCCAGAGCGTTAGTGGCTGCGGATAAGAATTTTTTCAAGGGTAAAATTGGTGCGGGTATAACTGTTGCGGGTGATCGAACGGGTGGACAGGAACTTGCACAGTTACAGATTCATACGTTTTATTTGATTAACGGTATGATTCCTGTTGGCGGTGGACCTTTTGGGGCGAATTTAGGGGCAAACTTTTGGAGTAAAGACACTTTGGCGGATGTAAAGTTGGATGCGGAGGGTTTTCGTGGTCTTAAGAAGACTATGAAGAGGTTTGCTGAGTTTATGGAGCTTCATTGTAAGTGACGGTTTTGGTGTTTGTATGAGTGAAGTTAAGACTAAGAAGATTAAGGTTGCTTGGGGTATTACTGGCGCCGGTGATAAGATAGCTGAAGTAGTCGAAACTATGAAGGATTTGCAGAAGCAAACTGGGGGTGCAGTCGAGTTTGATGTGTACCTTTCGAAAGCGGCTGATACTATGTTAAAGTTTTATCGCTTAGATGGTGAAGTTAGGCAGAGTTTTTCTAAGGTTTGGGTGGAGCAAGATGCGAATTCTCCTTTTCTTGCTGGTGTGGTTCAGTCGCATAAGTATGCGTTTTTGTTAATTATGCCTGCTTCGTCCAATACTGTGGCGAAAATTGTTAACAGCATTAGTGACACTTTGTTGACTAATGCGGCGCTTATGAGTTTGAAGGCGTTTGTTCCTGTTTGGATAATGCCTGTTGATTTTAAGGAAAATATCATCTATACCAAGTTGCCGAATGGTAAAGATTTGAAGTTGCGTGTCAGGAAAGAAGAGGCGGATCAAGTGCGTAGGTTGCAGGCAACCGAGGATGTTTATGTTTTTGAGGATCCTTCGGCTGTTAAGGTTGCGTTTTTGGATTGGTATAGACAAGTTAAGCCTTAATTTTTTGGTCTGGGGTTTGTGGTTACTGGTTGTTACTGCAAACTTTTTTATTTTATTTTTGAGGGCTTGGCAACGATTGTTGTTATATGCTGCTAAATTGTCCTCATTGTGGTCGCTTAATTCTTTCGCTAAACCGTAAAATTGAAAACTCTGCGTTTTGTATCGAGTTGTACTAGTGTTCGACTTGTGGTATAGACTTTAAGCGGTTCTTATAGGATTATAGATTATTACGCCATCGCCGTTGTCTGTTACTTGAAGGCTGTATTTTATAGCTACGTCTCGGGTTATTTGCTTATCTGTTTCATGGATAACTCCTCTAATATGGAGTCGATAGTCTTTAGAACCGTTTATTTTTTGTTCTTCAAACGATATCGCGTTTAGCGCCATGTCGTTACATTGACTGAAAAGTTCCCTTAAAAAAGTAACTGCTTCATTTCTTTTCATATGACAACCCAAAAAAAGATTAACTATTCACTAATATTTAGTGGTAGTGTTTATTTATAGTTTGCGCTCACATGTTTTTATAAATTACAAGCGCCAAGTTTTATTGTTTTACGAATAAATTGTATTGGTTGTATAAAGCTAGGGGTCGGTGTTCTGTATTTTAATAGAATTTGATGTTGGGGTTGTATGTTTTGTGGGTTTGTTGTAGGTATCGGTGTGTAGTCACATCATTTTATATTCATAAAACTTGTTAGCTGTTGTATGGAATGCAAGGGATAGCCAACGAGTTGGGCGGATCTGGCTGCTATGGAAGGAGAAGGCTTGCCACCTGCTTCTTTTCAGCTTCTGCTTCTGTAGCGCGTGGCTTGGTCTGCCTAGCTAAACCTTTTTGGGTGAGTTAAGTGCCTGTATGTTTAAGGGTTTAATGCATCCTAAACCTTCGTATCAACGACATGAATGATACAACTTAGTATTGTCATAAAGTCGCTTATAGGTGAAAACAGGGATCTAAATAGGGAAAACGACGAAGTGAGAGCAAAACAAGGTAGCTCAAGCAAGTCATAAAAACTTGATCTTTTTTATCATCTTTGACACCTTTGTCTTGGTTCAGATTACTTTAGTTAACTTAATATCACATTAATTCAATGGTGATATTGTGAATAGTATGAGCAAGGGCTCAGCGGTAATTCTGCTTGCGGTATTAATTATTTCAATTATTATAACAAGCGGTTTTGTATGTGCTTCTACAGCTAAGCCGTCTGCTCCAAAATTCACTTTGAAGTACGTTGATAATTCGTATGATGTGCCACCAATTGCTACCTCAACTATTGATCCTTATACTGGAAAAACAATCACAACAACCACTCCTGGTTACCGTATTGAAGATAAGTCAATTGAAATTACCGTAACCAACCAGCCCTTTACTCCTTATTCTGATACAGATGGTCACCTTATCAGTTTGTTTTATAATGTACGTTACAAAGGTCATTTCGGAGCAGAGACAACTTGGACAGAGCCTTTCTATAAAACCATAAGAAATGGGATTTACGGGTTCACTGCACAGAACCCTCAATCAAATTCGGGATATACAATAATAAATGTCCCCTTTGAATTTCGTGTTGGTGATGTTGTTGACTTTCAAGTTCAAAGGATGGAGGGATTTCACACTCCCTGGGAGCCTCTTCCTATGCCTATGGGTACTTCACAATTTACTGGTATATACGGCGATTGGAGCAATACACAAACGATAACAATTGGTGAGGCTATCAACTCTAACAAGCCAAGCCCAACATCAACATTAAGTCCAACCCCTACACAGCAGCCTTCCGTTCCAGAGTTCTCTTGGTTTGTGATTGTGCCTTTGTTTCTTTCAGTGTTTTTCATTATCGTTATATTTAGGCATCGAAAAACCGATAGCTTGAAGTAATGACCCTTTCCCAATTAGTGTTTATACCCCATAGCCAGAGAACTATGATGCTATGTTTTCTGCAAGATTGGGTATAAGAAACAAAGTTGCTGCCTCAAACTGCATATGTTTAGCGCGAAGTTTTTGTTCCAACGACCGCTCGCAGTGATAGGGTTCCCTTGTTTGACGGTAAAGCTTTATACATTTAGGCACTTCAGGACGGCAGAGTGGTATCTGGTTGGTTTGGGCTTGTTGGGGGTGACTGCAAGCAGTTTCTCTTATTTAAGGTAGTTTTTGGTGGAGTGAGCAAGCTCCTTTGGGAACATGATTGGGTCTGTTTCCAGAGCAAAAACGTGGTTTAATCTAGTTCCTTAGTCAACTACATCGTCTATGTGGTTTTAAAAGGGTTTGGCAACAAGAAACAGTTAGCGTATTTCCACAATGTTTTGTGGTTCACCTAAAATAAACGCTTTTATGTTTTCAACAGTTGTATTCACTAATCGCTCAAGGGACTCTTTGCTGTTAAAGGCACAGTGAGGCGTTATTATCACGTTTTTTAGCCTCAAAAGAATGTGCGCCCTAAGCATAGTTGCCAACTGCTCACGCGGTACATTATCTAAAAGCAATTGTGCCTCCTCACGAATCAGTGTTTCCTCCTCCAAAACATCCAATCCTGCACCGGCAAGATGACCCTGTATTAAAGCTTCAGTTAACGCATGGGTTTCAATCAATCCACCGCGGGCAGTGTTGATGATGATTGCGCTTTTCTTCATTTTACTAATGGAGTCTTTGTTTAGGAAATGGAAAGTTTCATCATTTAAGGGCAAATGTAGAGTGACTACGTCAGACTTTTCAAGCAAATCAGAGGCAGTGGTATACTCAAACCCTAACTTGTTAGCTAGGTTTTGATTTGGAACCTTGTCGTAAGCCAAAATATTCATTTTAAAGCCTTTAGCGATCTCGATTACCTTAGTGCCAATACGACCTGTGCCTAAAACACCCAAGTTTTTACCTTCTAAATCAAACCCTTGAATCCCCTCACAAGAAAAATCTCCCATTCGGGTTTTTTCATATGCATCATGAATCAAACGTGACAAAGACAAAATTAACGCAAAAGTATGTTCCGCCACGGTTGTTTCCCCATAAACAGGGACATTGCAGACTGTGACATCCTTTTTTTTGCATTCTTCAAGGTCTATATGCTCAAACCCGGTCGAGCGTGTAGCAATCAAACGCAGTTTGGTTAACTTGTCAAGAATTGCTTTGTTAACGTTGGAGTAGATAAACACAGAAATAACTTCGAAATCAACGGTTTCACTGATTTTTTTGTCGTCTAAGACTTCTTTAAACAAGCGGACCTGGTGTGCCTTTGAAATTTCTTGTAAAAATGGGCGTTCCCAATCCTGTACTTCAAAAAAAGCAATTCTCAAAAAAACACCATACAATGAATGAAAGTCACAACTTTAAATTAAGCATTTCCAAAGATAAGTTATGGAGAGTTAATTCTGGTATAGATAGCTTGGGCATTGATTGAGCATTAATTGGCTTAACTACACTTCATTTTTCTTTGTTTTGTAAGTCTGCTTGTACAGTTATGTCTTTGATAGCTGTGAATTTGAGTGGCGATATCTCATAAGGTCCTTCTTTTCTGGTTTGTGTGAGAAAGTTTTGGCAAACAAGCTATTTTAAGCATGATCGATTTCCTTGGCTAATTTATCCGTATTGTACACCTACACCTGGCTCATAGGTCGCCTATAGAAAACCAGCAATAGAACAATAGCAACTAAAAAAGCTGCTGTAACAGTAACAAAAATACTCAAAGGCACCCCTGGCTCCTCTTTTGAGTTATCCAAAGTGTTCGATGGTGTCACAGGTTGAGTCGGGTCTAAAGTCGTCTCAAAATCACCAGGGGCGGGACTGCTAGATACTTGAGCACTTGGATCGATAATTAGTGTTTGCGTGTTACTCCAGTCGCTTTCCTGACCCATAAAAGTACTAGTATAAAAGTTCAAGTACCCGATGAGAGCCTTGACCTGAAAATCCACCTCTTGCCCTAGATCAACATTTTTTGAGGAATGAAGACTGTTTTTAGGACCATTAAATGAAATCATTATGTAAGTTACCTCTGAATCTGAGGCGCCATGATAAGTTACTCCCTCAAATGTGGTGCCTTCAGTGAGGTTTTTCCAAAACGTTGTCTTACCCCACAACTCGATCCATTCAGTGGATGCGTGATTTTTTACTCTAACATTATAATACATCTTTTCTTTAGCGCCATTGGGATCATCGTTGATGTAGCCTTCGTGTGGTTGATTTTTGACTTTAATGGTTACCTCTCGAACTTCGGTATGGGAACCCGGGTAGATCTGTTCACCTGACCACTGACTAGTCGCTGCAGGCTCATCATAAACGCGGGTAGTCCAGCTTAATTTAAATTCAGGCGCCACAGGAGTAGTCGCAGACAAACTCTGCTCAACAAAAAGCAAACTAGAAAGAACCAGAACCGCGCAAAACGTGACTAAACCCGAGCGCTTCATAGGTATATTTGACTTGTATGAAAGTTATAGGGTTTACGGTATCATAGAGCAACTAAGAAGTCTGAGAGAAAGTCC
>JAAZFA010000262.1 GCA_012511995.1 Thermoproteota archaeon
AAATGGAAAAATTGCGATTTTTAATTAAATAATGTCATAATTGATTCTGTATTTAGTTTATCAATTTACATATACTTGTATAAATTGAAACTTAAAAAACAGTCTACTTCGAAGTTCGAAGTAACAGAGTAGATACCGTTAAAACAAAAGCAGGTATACCAGTAAGCATGCAAGCCAAAAAAATGCTATTGAACATAGAAGAGGAACAAACACTCGACAGAACCATAGTAGAACAACTATCAAGAATTGTAGAATTTCTTCTAAATCTAGAAGACTAACTACTTACTACTCTCAAATTCAAATTGGAATTTATATAATCTACTTTAGTCTCAAAGAAACTATAGATGCCCTTTGACAGTTAAAACAACTGACAAAAAATAAGTTGATAAAAGAAGGATGTTCGTCTCAATTAGTGAGAGACGATTTTTGTTTTATTCGATTACCTGAATTGCACCTTCTGGACATTGTGCCTCGCAGGCTCTACAAATTAAGCATTCGCTTTCGTTTGTAGGAACTGCCTTACCGTCTTTAATCTCATAGACGCTGACTGGGCAAGTGTTGACACAAGTTTCGCATCCAGTGCATTTAGGATCGACAACAATTTTTACCATTTTGTCTGACCTCACTGTATTAATTTTTGAAAATCATCTATGTAAAATAAAAGGGTTTAGGTGAGTTAACGAATTTTTTCACGTAATCGCATCAATATTCCATTCATTACTGATTCGGCTTTATCTCGCAGTTTTTGAGCGTCAGCGATGTTTTTCTTGTAACTTTCAATCGGTATTTCACCTTTACTCCGATGTGCTTGAAGCATCCTCATGTTTTCTTCAGCTTCTTCTAGTTCAGATTCTGCTACATCAAGTTGTTTAATAAGGTCTGGATAACTACCTGATGCACCACGGAAGATTGCTTTATGACGTTCTATGTTTCTAGTTAAGCTATCTATTCGAGTTTCTATTGCACTTCTTTGAGCTTTGTATTGACGTCTTGGGATTTTACCTTTCTGCGCTTTGATGTCTACTGCTCTTAATTCCGTATTAAGGTGCTTCTTGTCTTCATAGGCGTCGGTGAACTCACGGATAATTGTTGAGGTGACATGCGCGCCCTTCACGGTTTCAAAAACCGGTTTATTGGTGATTTTGGTAGGAATATAAATGTACTCCATTTCATAAGATTCTGTTTTAGGTTTACGTTTTCTATAAACTACTGCACCAACACAACCAAGCAACGCTACTAATGCCGCCCAAAAAGTTGGTCTAAAAGATACCCAAACTGGATTGTAGTCGTAGGTAAGATGTATAGTGTTTTTTTGAGGTGCAAGGTAGTCGATTGCACTTATGTCTTCTGCTTTTACTGTTAGCGCATCTTGATATGCACCTCTTGTGATTGTTGAAGAAGAATCAAGTTGGTTCACCTGAGGGGTAATAATTGTTGCCCCTTCGGGAGGATTAAAGGTCATGGTAGCCTGTTGAACAACATATTGACAGTTGGTAAAAAGTTCAAAATCAGACAGAACATATTGGCTACCTTGAAGTTTAGCCCCCGGTAGTTTATAATTTACCATTAGGTCGGTTGATTGACCACTGGTCATGGGTGTGACTAAAGTCACGCTTAAGAGGCATAAATTGCGATCTGTGTTTACATTTGTTGCCAGGGTGTTGCCAAAAGTGTCTTTTGCTTCGATTCTTGTTGCATCCATTGGCAAACATAGAACATATGATGTTAGGGTTGATGAGGTGTTGCTAGTTATGTGGTAGGTGTCAACTGCATTTAGGCTTCCGATTGTGTCGATACTTATTTCCCTTTTTAGACTGTTTATAATAGATGATTGTATTGCCCCGCTTGTGACTTGTAGGTTGCTTTCTGCTATGGCGTACGTATACGGGGGTAAATCCTTTTTTGTGTATTTTGTTTCTGTAATATTCCCATCCTCTTTACCGATGCTAATACTTAAGGGCGCAGATGGAGTTTTGATTTCCACGTTACAAGTTGTTGCTGTCTGTTCTAAGCTTGGATAAACGGGGAATCCTACTACAAAGTTACCATTACCCTGATCGATGATTAGGCGGTTTGAGAGTACGAATGCTACTGAGAATATACTAGGTAAATTACCCTCAAAATTGATTTTTACACCATAGAAGCCGCTGTGATTCCCCATGGGGACTCCTAAGTTAACAGTGTAGACGTTGTTTTGGTCGTACGCTAATACTTTTAGGACTTCTGTGCTGTAAATGTATGGCAGTGCTATGGTGAATGTATCGGTAACTTTACCTGTAACATAGATAGTATCTGTGATGATGACGTTCCCCGAATAGAGGACTTCGATTGTGTGATCTACTTGATTTATGTTGTAGCTTGTCAGCGCTGTGGCATCATTTGATAACGTCGGTAGTATGGTGAGGAACAATAGGCTGACAATTAAGAGGGTTACTATGGTTTGTTTCATGAAATCTACACCGAACGGCGTTTTGTTTATGTTGGGTTAAGTTGTTTATTTACTTTTACCGAAATGTCGAAACTATTTTTGGCGTTTAAAAGTGTGAGGCGAGTACGTTTATCTTGTTTGCATCATACCTTTGGACCGAAGCCCCCATTCCAAATATGTTGTTTATAATTTTTGTGCGCACACATAACCAAACGCTTGATTTCCATTTGAAAAGCGGAATATTAACCCTTGCTGAAAAATTATTGGTAGCGGGGAGTAGATTTGAACTACTGATCTCTGGGTTATGAGCCCAGCGGGTTAATCCTGGCTACCCCACCCCGCTACTTTTGCTTCACAAACTGGGCTTGGTGCAGTCTATTATCTACTTCTCGAATATTAAGTTTCTTTTTCATCTTTCAGCAAAAGTCTTTTAGTATCGATTATATTTTCTATGGCTAGATGGTTAAGATGGATAAGCCGTATTTACGTAAACTTTCGAATCCGGTCCTTGATAATCCAATCTTTGTACAAGGGCTTCCAGGCTTTGGTAATGTAGGGCGGATAGCGGCTCACCTGCTCATCAAATTCTGTGACGCAAAACCTTTCGCAGAATTGTATTCACCGACATTTCCAGATTACATCTCCATAACAAGTAAAGGAATTTCCCATTTGCCCCGATATGAATTCTTCTATGCTCCCATGGAAAAAAATAATTTGATTATTATGACAGGTGAAATTCAACCCAGTTTTGAGGATGTTGTTGCTCACTATGCAGTTTGCGGTTCTGTTCTTGATTTCGTCGAAGAACTGGGTTGTAAGTTTATCGTTACTATGGGTGGTGTACCAATTACTGAGGATAAAACTCAAGTTTTCATTGCTGCAACTTCCCCTCGATTGACAACAGAATTCATGGAGAAAGGCGGTGTGATCTACAGTAAGGGTCGCATAGTAGGCGGTACAGGCTTGACTTTAGCGTTAGCTAAAGAAAGAAAATTAGATGGCGTCAGTTTGTTGGGTACAACGATGGGTTTTAAGGCTGATAAAGGCGCTGGATTTTTAGTTTTTAAGTTTTTAATGAAGGCTTTAGGAAAAGAGATAAAAGAAGGTTTCGCGGAAAACAATCAATCTGAAGAGTCTTAAGTTGGGCGCCATATGACCGAAATTGCAGAAGTAGAATTAAGTGGAGAATCCAAAATTACACGAATATCTTTACTAATTGTATCTGTACTATTGATTTTTGTGGGTCCGACTTATTTTCCTTACTTGTTGGTTACCGCAGGTCTTGCTGAAAGTATCGCTTTAGTTTTGGGCTTTGTCTTATTTGTTGTTGGCTTGGTTATGTTGATATATTTGATCCGCAAGAAAATCATAACTTAATCACCAACTCTCTTAATTTTAGTTAATTTTTGCCTCAGATACCCTAGAGTGCATCATCAATCAGCTTTTTAGATTCTTCATCGGCAGCCAAATAGGACTAGTGCTGTTTTATTAAGTATTCTTTTTCAGTTTATTTTTCTTTTATTTGACTTTAATTATCTATATCTAAATGTGTTCGGTCGATTTTTTAACTTGTTATTGTTATTAACTTGTTATTGTTATAATACTTACTTTTAACCTGATTTGCCCAGAGAGTTACTTCTAATCGATTTTTAAAATACAGAAGTCATATAGCTTGTTCCTAAAAGAATAACATTATGATGGATAGCAAGAGTAAACTCCCTGTATCCTCAGAGACGAGGAGACGAGGCGAACAACCATCATTTAAATCGTAACGAACGAGAATATATCAGATCGATTATTCAAAAAGGTAAAGAGACTAGAATAAACCTTTTTTTAAAAATGCTCAGAATACACAGGAGTCTCAATATAGATGACTAGCGTTTTCCAGGTGAATACTGCTGCTGTGGAATAAGCCGCATACCATCATAAGCGCAGAAATGATAAACATCTTACCACTAAAGAAAAACTACCTGAACTCGGCACACTCATGGCGACGCCCTAAAAGTTTCCATACAATCCACCGGCAGTGTAGACCCGACCAAAAAAGAAAACTGGAAGTCCATCTTCAGACGCCTAAGAGTCCAAGGCATAGGCGACTTATACCTGCGAGACAAAATCATACTCATAAAAAATCCATTATCAATGAATCTCTAATCTGGAGAAACCTCCTAGAAA
>JAAZFA010000263.1 GCA_012511995.1 Thermoproteota archaeon
AAAAAAGACACAAAGTCTTTAGCAAAATTCTCTTGGTTGTGAGGATGTCTTTATTAAAATCCTATCCGAAATGTTAAAAACTAATCATTGCATATACATATTGGCTGAAGGAAACACACAAAACGCTTCTATCATTGTTAGGAGCGGTTTTTGTAAGGTGAAAAGAAACCTTTATATGAAGTATTGTTACTTCTATGTGAATTCAGCTACAAAATTGCTAAGCCCCGCAATTAACATATGGCGGCGGCTCGACCCGTACCGAAACGGCGTACTGCCTTGCAGGGATGATGGGATTGGCCTCCAATTGCGGGGACACGAATGTAGACCTGATAAATTGCTCTATTAGGTCTGAATTGGGCTTTGACGTATAGAGTGGAATGTTTCTCCCTCCAAATCCAGTTAAGTTAAGAAAATGCGAGGAGAATTGTGCTAAATATTCGTACCACACAAAAAACACATGATCCGACAGAACAACATGGAGTGCATAACTCCGGTTGATCCTGCCGGACCCCACTGCTATCGGGATAGGACTAAGACATGCTAGTCGAGCGCGTCAGCCAAAACGACGCGCGGCATACAGCTCAGTAACACGTGGCTAATCTGCCCTTGGGACGAGAACAAACCCGGGAAACTGGGGCTAATTCTCGATAGATGAAGAACTCTGGAATGAGTCTTTATCAAAAAAGATTTACGTTATGCTCGTGAATCCGCCCAAGGATGAGGCCGCGACCGATCAGGTTGTTGGTGAGGTAACGGCTCACCAAGCCTTTTACCGGTGCGGGCCGTGGGAGCGGGAGCCCGGAGATGGGTACTGAGACAAGGACCCAGGCCCTACGGGGCGCAGCAGTCGCGAAACCTTTGCAATACACGCAAGTGTGACAGGGCTATCCCGAGTGCCATCCGCTGAGGAAGGCTTTTACCCAGTATAGAAAGCTGGGGGAATAAGGAGAGGGCAAGTCTGGTGTCAGCCGCCGCGGTAATACCAGCTCTCCGAGTGGTGTGGATGTTTATTGGGCCTAAAGCATCCGTAGCTGGCTAAGTTAGTCCTTTGTTAAATCCACCGAATTAATCGTTGGGTTGCGAGGGATACTGCTTGGCTAGGGGACGAGAGAGGCAGACGGTATTTTCGGGGTAGGGGTGAAATCCTATAATCCCGGGAAGACCACCAGTGGCGAAGGCTGTCTGCTAGAACGCGCCCGACGGTGAGGGATGAAAGCTGGGGTAGCGAACCGGATTAGATACCCGGGTAGTCCCAGCTGTAAACGATGCAGGCTAGGTGTTTGGACGGCCACGTGCCGTTCTAGTGCCGCAGGGAAGCTGTTAAGCCTGCCGCCTGGGGAGTACGATCGCAAGATTGAAACTTAAAGGAATTGGCGGGGGAGCACCACAAGGGGTGAAGCTTGCGGTTTAATTGGAGTCAACGCCGGAAATCTCACCGGGAGCGACAGCAGTGTGAAGGCCAGATTAAAGGTCTTGCCAGACGAGCTGAGAGGAGGTGCATGGCCGTCGCCAGTTCGTGCCGTGAGGTGTCCTGTTAAGTCAGGCAACGATCGAGACCCGCGTCCTCTGTTGCTACTAGCCTTGTGCTGGGCACACTGAGGAGACCGCCACTGATAAAGTGGAGGAAGGAGCGGGCCACGGCAGGTCAGTATGCCCCGAATCTCCCGGGCCACACGCGAGCTGCAATGGCAGGTACAATGGGTTCCGACCTCGAAAGGGGAAGGCAATCTCTAAAGCCTGCCGTAGTTGGGATCGAGGGTTGAAACCCATCCTCGTGAACATGGAATCCCTAGTAATCGCGTGTCACTAGCGCGCGGTGAATACGTCCCTGCTCCTTGCACACACCGCCCGTCGTTCCATCCGAGTGACTCTTGGGTGAGGCACCGTCTCATTGGCGGTATCGAATCTGAGTTTCACAAGGAGGGAAAAGTCGTAACAAGGTGGCCGTAGGGGAACCTGCGGCCGGATCACCTCCTAAGAAAAAGCATTTGTGCTTAACTGGAGGAGCAAGGAGAGCATAACATGACTATACGTCAAAGCCTATTTTGGCAGCTATAATTGTGTATAAGAAGGAAAATGAATTTAATTGGTTCTTTCTTAAATTTTTGTTTGTTTTTTGTTCTAGTTTTTGTAACTATTTTACATGTTTAGTTTTTCAGAATTAAGTTGTAAATAGTTTTTTCCTTTATTTTTCTTTCAGCATATTGTACTTAGGTTTTATTAATGCTGCTAAGTTGTTGTTTTTCTTTTTTGTTAAAGTCAGGTAGTCTATAAAACGTAATTTGTTGTTTGAATTACAGGTTTACCATTTGTCTCTGTTAGAGTCAACTTCTCTTTTTTTGCTGTTTTCTATTTTTTGGTAGAGTTCCTTTTCGTTTGGCATTATGATTCTGAAGGTGCCTTCGATCTTTCTAACGTGAGGAACCTTAATGTAGTTATCTTCTTTTTGTTTAGGCGAGTAATTTATAACTATATATTTTGAAGAGTTTGTAAGTATTTCTCCTGCTTCCCCCTTTTCAGTTAACTCGACTTTAATGATGTGTTCACCTGGCGGTATACCTGTCATGTCTAGGGTAAGTGGGAATTCTAACTCGTTAGTTAGTAGACGACTTGGTGGTATTACGATGTTGTAGGTATTGATAATGTTGTTGTTAAAGTTCAACTCTAGAATTAAATTGGAAAAAAACGTTGATGATGGTAAGAGACAGAACTCTATCTTTAAGTTTAGTTCATTTTCTTTTATTTCATGTTTTAATTGAATGATTATGGATTTATCTATTTTAGGCTTCATTTGGGTTACCGAGCGGAGCAGGCTCTCAAAGGTAGATTGCTTAGCTTTTTTAATGTCCACGCGAGTTTTTTCTCTAATCCGTTCCTTTTTCATTCTAAGCGCTACCTCGCTATTATTTAGTTATGTTATATTAAGTAGGGTCTAATTTAAAATTAGATGATAAGTGTCCTATAAATTATGTTATAATTGATAGTTCTCTTTAAAGAGACTTCTTTCTCCGCTCGTATCAGGGAGTCGTAAATCTAACGATCATTATCACAGTTGTGGCCTCATAGCTTATCGGTAGTTCCGGTGAGGGTTCATGAAGCTTCAATCTCTTAGGCAGTAAAAATATGGCGTATTTAGCGGTAAAATCTTCAGAAGAAATGTGAATTAACATATCAAAAAGTTAATGAAGACATTTCCTTAAGACGAAATAAACTACCTTTTTGTCAGAATGTTATTAATAATTTGCAGGGAGGTATGTAATATTCAAAAGATGGGTTAGCCCAGCGATTGTTTGGTCCTTCTTTGACGGAAGAAAGTTTGAATGTTTATATCCCAAAGGCACAAAAGCTCAAGAAAGCGTTTCAGGCGAAACTGCAATTGCTACCTCGCAAATATAGCAAAGACCTTGTTATTTTAGAGCTTTTATAGTGTAGGAGGTTAAGGTGAACTCAGGATATAAAAAGATCGATTACTATATTATATGAAACAGTTTAAAACATAGCTGCTTTTGAATTGTTAAAATCTTATTTTTTATTTTAAATAGAGGAGGAAGAAAAAGAAATGCCTATTTACATGCCTGTTTTAAGGTGGCGATAGGTTGTATAATCAACGTATTCGACAAATGGGTTCTCTGCGAGGAATTTTACATTAATTTTTTGACGTAAGCGCTTGTCGAGTAGTTGACTAGTGGTTCGTATAACGTATGCGTCGCTGCCTGCACCTGAGCCATAACTAGCTACTAAAATGCGTTCGTCGGGTTTGGCGATGTCAAGGATTGCTGCTAAGCCAATTAGCGAGGCGCCACTATAGGTATTGCCGAATTTATTAATCATTAAAGATGGACTGTATTGTTCCTCTTTAAAGCCTAGCTCCTTGGCGATTCTTACTGGGAAGTTTGCGTTTGGTTGGTGTGGTACAAAATAGTTTATGTCACTGGGTTTGAGGTTTAAGCGTTCCATAAGTTTAGAGGCTGATTTGCGGACATGTTTGAAGTATGCTGGATCACCTGTGAACCTGCCGCCATGCATTGGGTAAGGTTCGCCGTCTCTACGCCAAAAGTCAGGAGTATCAGAAGTGCAGCTATACCAGTCTTCAACTTCTGCTATTACGTCTTTTTTGCCAAAGATGTATGCTGCACTACCGTATCCAACAAACATGTCTAACTCGCCTCCTGGGCATCCGCGAGGTGCAGCTTGTGAATTGTCTGAACCGATAACTATTGCATATTTGACGTTTGAGCGTGGATAACTGACAAGTGCACAGGCGTCTTTGAACATACTTGTTCCGGCTTTGCAGGCGAATTCTGTGTCGATGGCATCTACACTTTGTACGTCACCATCTTCTTCACCTAATTTTAGTACTTGTGCGACTTTGGAGGCAATAGGTTTGACTGCATAGGGGTTTGATTCTGAACCGACATAGACTTTACCGATCCAAGCGCTGTCGAGACCCGAATGGATAAGTGCTAGTTTACCTGCTTCGACCGCTGCTGTTACTGCGTCTTCGTCGATAAATGGTACTGCACGTTCGAGGCTGCCGCTTTTTATTCGGAAACGCGATGTGTATGCGCTGTAACCGACGATACCTGGCAATTCATAATCTTTGACTGGTTGGGTTACTTTGTACTCTTGGTGTGGGTAGTATTCGTCAGCAAGTGTGAATGCTAACGAGATGGTTGGGATAACGTCTGATTTGTTGACTGAGTAGCGTCTGCGAAAGCGTGGCACGACTTCTCGACCTTCGAGGCTTGTTAAGTCTATTTTTTCACCGTTGCAAGTTAGCTGGTCCGTAATTCTTGCAGGAACACGGATTTTGCCTCCATGGAAGGACACTATCCCATGCACGAAGCTGTTTAGCTTTGAGAATTTATTGGTAGGTTCGTCGATAAATGTACAAAGTTCTAATATACCCTTATCATAGAACAGATCAAAACTATCCATCTTGCCGTAACTTTTGCGTCCACAAACACTACAATAGTCACGGACTTCAAAATACTCTTTATGGCAGCAACTGCACCTACTGGCTCTTAATCTGTCGCCTAGGTATGAAACACGACGTTCTATTGGTTCACTGCTCATTGTTTTCTCTCTCCTAAAATTGTTACGATCGCTTTGGTTCCAAAGCCCTCGCACTCGACGACTCCTCCAGTTTTCTGCCCATTTGGTAGGTCAATTTGGCGTTTATCTGCTTCTCCCCTAAGTTGGCAGAAAATTTCGAAAACTTGTGCACCACCTGTTGCTCCAAGTGGGTTACCGTTTGCTTTTAAGCCACCGTCAGTGTTGACGTATACTTGTTTACCTTTAATGGGATAACTGGCTTGGTTGGTCGTATAACTTTCATGGATACATTTCCAAGCGGTACCGGGTTCGCATAATCCTAAGTCTTCAAGTGTTATCATTTCCATCATCGTGGATTGGTCATATAGTTCCCAAAGCGGTATATCTAAAGCGGCAACTTTTGCTGTTTCAGTTGCTTTGTTCATAGCTAATTCTGCTGCTACGAATCGGGTGAGGTCCTCTCTGGCGGTGTAGTTAAGGTAATCAGTAGCTAAACCGCAGCCTAACACGTAGATTGGTTGGTCAGTCAGTTTCTTTGCAACTTCTCCACTAGTTAAGATTAGAGCAGAAGACCCATCAGATATAGGTGCAAAATCATAGAGCCCCAAGGGTTTATTTGCTGCTTTGCGGGCATTGAGGACTTGTTCAATTGAGATTTTTCTTTGGAATTGTGCATACTTGTTATTAACGGCGTTTGCATGGTTTTTAACAGATATCTGTGCGAGGGCGATATTGAATTTTTCTAGGGCTTCTCCAGTTATGCCATATTTTTTTGTGTATGCACGCATCATAAGTTCATGGTTAGAATCAGGGGTACCGCCTGCGTAGTAGCTCCAAGGGTCATCGAGTAGCATGAGGTCGTCTCGTATTTTCTCCCATCGATCAGACATTTTTTCTATTCCGCCTACTAGCACAGTGTTGTATACTCCAGCTTGGATTGCATGGCAAGCTGTCATTAAAGCAGCGCTAAATGAGCGAGTGGCTTCCATTGGGACGTGCAATTCGGTTAATTCTGAGAGAAAACCTTCTTCTAAGCCAAGTTTGTTGGTAATAGGTAAGAAGCAATCAGACATGTAGCATGCTTCTAAATCTTTACGTTCTATACTACATTCATTAGATGCGGCAAGCCAAGCTTCCTCTATGAGTTTTTCAGGCTCTTTGCCATAGTGCTCACCGAACTTGGTTCTGCCGACAGCAACTATCGCTGGTCGGTTTTGCATAACTTATGTGCTTCCCTGTTTGTATTAGCAAATAGGTTTCAAAATTAACTATTAAGGGTTTTCCATAATTGGTTTTAAACCTTGCGATGACTTAATATACCAATAAATTTGATAAGTAGCTTGAAGGGAGAGAATATTGGGAAAACTAAAAGGTGCTCTTATAGGGTTACAACAAAAGGTAGATGGTATATTTTACAGTTGTGAATATATTAAAGAATGCGACAAGGTAACGTTTCAATGTCGCGAAGGTGGAAATAGTTACTGTGGAGAATACAAGAGAAGGTGCCGAAAAAACAACCCTTAACTGGTATGGTATATTTCATTTTGGGTTATTTGATTTTTCAAAGAATCTGTTAATTTTTTTAAT
The DNA here is from genome assembly GCA_012511995.1 of Thermoproteota archaeon. Classification (GTDB taxonomy): domain Archaea; phylum Thermoproteota; class Bathyarchaeia; order Bathyarchaeales; family Bathycorpusculaceae; genus Bathycorpusculum. Next base: position 6,643 of record JAAZFA010000263.1, read on the forward strand.
TCCTGGCTAACCTCCACAGGATAATAAGGTGCATTAATCAATACCTTATATTTTTTAGGTAACTTAGCCAGATTTTCTTCGGCAAAGCGTTTAATTTCATCGAGAGGTGGCAGTTTATAAGTTAACTTCCCTTTTTCCATCACCTTAATCAACAAAGGCTCACCCAGTGCAGATTCGTTGGCTAACGTAATGACGTCTTTTTGGTATGTGCCATCGTTGTTGGTAAAACGGTAAACCTGTTTTCGTCCCGGTAAAGTAATCTTGCCTTTGCTAAGTTTCATTATCGGTACAAAATCACCAAGTGCAGATTGAGTCTCACATAGTTTATAGATACCATCAAGGTAGGGGTGATCGGCACTGGTACCCATTTTAGTACCTACTCCAAAAGAGTTAATCGGGGCACCAGCGTTAAGCAACTCTGTGATTCTATATTCGTCTAGGTCTCCGCTAACAAAAATTTTTGCAGAGTGTAAATTATGCTTATCGAGGATTTCTCGAACCTTCTTGCTATTTTCTACTAGGTCTCCACTGTCGATTCGAACACCATCTAATTGTACACCTTTAGCTTCTAATTCCTTAGCTACGATAGCTGCTTTTTCTGCCCCCGCAAGGTTATCGTAAGTATCGATGAGCAGAGTAGACTTATTAGGGAATGTTTTGGCAAAGGCTCGGAATGCATCTATTTCTTTAGGGTAAGACATTATGAAACTGTGTGCCATAGTACCAAAAACTGGGATATTGTATACCAAACCTGCAAGGACATTGCTTGTTCCCTTACATCCAGCAATGTAGCTGGATCTTGCAACTTTCATGCCGCCATCGATGCCAGGCTCTCGGCGTAGTCCAAATTCGATAACAGCTTTACCACGGGCTGCTTCTACTACGCGGCTTGCTTTGGAAGCGATCATGGTTTGAAAATTAATTGAATTAAGTAGGAAAGTTTCGACAAGTTGTGCCTCAATGATAGGTGCAGTAATGCGTAAAAGTGGCTCGTTAGGGAAAACGATGGTGCCCTCTGGTATTGCCCAGACTTCGCCTGTGAACTTGAAATGGCGCAGGTAATCCAAAAAATCTTCTTTGAACCCCTGTCCTTTCAGATATGTTAGATGCTCCTCGGTAAATTTAATCGATTGTAAATATCCGAGTGTTTCTTCTAGGCCTATAAAAAGGAAGTAGCTACGGTTTTTAGGTAAGCGACGGATGAAGAGGTCAAAAGTAGCGGTCTCGAATTTTTTATTGTCGAAATATGCAGCGCACATTGTTAATTCATAGAAGTCAGTTAATAGACCCATGTTTTCCTCTTTCAGGCAGCCTAGAAACGGTTTCATGGGTATGTAGAGCATTAGTTTACGATTTAATTCTTTCCTATATACACAACAGGCCTGCTTTTTCCCTGCAGTTGGTTGTTTATTTGGGTGTTCTAATGCATAGATTTAAAAGCAGGAAGGACAAATGACGGGCAAGGAGTAGATGCGAAACGCCGCTACTGTATCCAATTAAGCATGTCTTTAGAAATTGGAAATTATTCGCTGCATTACTAATCGGTATAGCTTTAGCTGCAACATTCTTCGCTGGTATTGGTGTTAAAGCGAACGTAGCTGCCGAGCAGTCTCTTGATAAACAGATCCGTTCAGTCCTAGTTGATATGACTTCTAACATTCCTCTTAACATGTCAAACCTTGGACCTGCCTACAATGATATCGCAAATACAGAAGG